>JAHFTI010000313.1 GCA_023265535.1 Opitutaceae bacterium | reverse complement strand
AGGAGACAGGACAAAAGGGCAAGGAGGCGGGTCGAGGAACGCAGCATGGGCAACACGGACTCGAAGGGGATAATCGGGGACGGGAACAGGCAAGGGGGAGACGCTTCCCCGACAGATACTAGCACGGCAGTGGCTGCCGTTTGATGAGAACGCCCACTAAATTGCTGAGAGTCCTGCAGTGACCCGGGGATGGAAACAGTGCGGGTCGCAGTGCCGCAGCGGGTCCAAGCCCTGGCCATGGGTCACCGCCATGCAGCCCTTGCAATGGTCGCGCAGGGAGCAGGCAAGGCAGGCTTCCGGGCCGCGCCGATAGGCCCTGGCGGCGGGCCCCTCGTAGAGCTCGCAGAGGGTGCGCGTGCCGATGTTTCCGAGCAGCGAGGGAAACTTGCGGCAGGCATGCACCTCGCCGTCGGGAAGGAGCGCGACAAAATTGAAGGCCGCACCGCAGCCATGGCCGGTGCAGCCGCCACGGGGGGCCTCGCCCTGGCGCACCCGCAACAGGCTGAACAGGTTGTCCTTCAGCCCAAGCAGCGGGTTGGAGCGGGCCTGCTCATGGTACAGACCGAGGAAGGCCTCATATTCCGCCTGCGTGGGGATCTCCATGGAGGCACCACCGCCCACCTGGCAGAGACGGTTGAAGGTGAGGCGGTGCGTGAGGCCACGCAATTCCTCGGCCAGCGGAAGCACCTGGTCGAGATTGCCGCGGCCCAGGGTGAGCATGACATGCGTGCGCAGGCCGAGGCGGCGCGCATCCGCCAGGAAACGCAGGCACTGCCTGTAGTGGCCGGCGCCGCGTATGCGATCATTGTACTCCTCCAGGCCTTCCAGGCTCACCTGGTAGGAGCGCGGCGTGGCGGTCTCCAGCAGGCGGCTGATCTGGTGCGGGGCGATCGGGTTGCCCAGGAGGGAAAGCGGAATGTCTTCGCGGGACAGGTGTTCGCAGAGCGCCCAGAAATGGGGATACGCGAGCGGATCCCCGCCCGAGAGACAGACATGGGGCGCCACGCGATTTCGCGCACAAAAGACCTGCAGGTCGGCCACGATGCGGAGGGCCTCCCCGAGACTGGGCGAGGAGCGGTCCGAGCGGTCGTAGCAATGGGCGCAATGGAACGCGCAGGCATGGGTGAGGTGCCATTGCAGGGTGAAGCTCCTGCACGAGCGGCCGAAGAGCCAGCGCTCGCGGATCATGACGGGGACTCCGTGGCGGGGCGCAGCGGGTGAAGCTCCACCCCCATCCCGGGTTGCGCCGAGTCGGCGGCGGAGGCTGGGAAAAGGACAATGAGAAGGTCCTCCAGGAGGAGCCCCTTGAGCGTGTCCTTGCGCAGTCCCGCCGCCACCAGGTGCGGCGCCGCGATGGTGGAGACACTGAGCAACGCATCGATCTGCGGCCCCTTGCCCATTGATTCAGCGAGCTTGGCGTCGAAGAGGCGAAGGATGACGCGGCCGACGGGGGCGGCACGCTTCGAGGCAAGCCCGATGGCGATGTTCTCGATGTCGTGACTGGTGACCACCACCAGGGCCTTCGCCCCGGGCAGACCGGCAAGCTCAAGCGTGGACGGGATGCGGGCGTCGCCATGCACGACGGGAGCGAGGCGCTTGACCGCCTCCACGTAGCGACCATCGCGGTCGCCGTCGACGGCGACCACCTTCTCGCCGCTCGCAAGCAGGGCACCGACCAGGCGGTACCCCACGTTGCCCAGGCCAACGATGACGAGGTGCCCGCGCTGGTGCGAACAGCCACGCGAGAGCACGTCGCGAAGGCGCGTCTGGAGCAGCAGGTTGGTGATGATGCTGCAGAGCGTGGCGAGCAGGCCCGCGCTGCACAGCATCAGGAAGGAGCCGTAAAGCTTCAGCCACGGCGCGGCCTGCTGGAGATTGATATCGCCATAGCCCACGGTGGTGATCGTGGTGCAGACAAAATACACGGCGTCGACCCAGGGGAGTCCCAGGGCGAAATGGAACAGGACGATGCTGAGGAGAACGACCAGGCCGAAGAAGGCCAGCGCGAGCCGAAAGGCGTTCGGCACCTCCGTCCAGGACTGCCGCAGACCGAGTCCCAGGCGATGGAGCGACTGAAGCAGGGGCGAACCGGGCGCCTTGGCGGCAGGGGGGCGGGCATGCAGGCAATGCAGGACGGTCCCTGCGCGAAGAGGCGTGTCCGGGGTCGCGGCCCGGGTGGGGCAGCCGGCTTCACGAAGGGCGAGGACGGTGCCGCCCGTGCGCCGTTCCCAGTCGGCGACCGTGGCGCCAAGGCCCTGGGCGGCATCCGAGACCAGCACGCGCTCCAGGTCGTGAAGGCGACCCGCATGCTCGATTGTATCCAAAAATCGATCACCGCGTGCGGCGGCCGAGAAGGCGGGCACGGCCAGGCTGGCCGTGCAAAAGGCGCGGTGCACGAGGCCGGAGCGTTCCAGGTGGACCGCCAGGTCCTCGTCCTGCGTGCGCGCGATGACGGTGATGCAGGGGTTGAGGCGGCGCGCCTCCAGGCAGATGTCGACGTTGGCGATGTCGTCGTCGGTCAAGGCGAGCAGCACGGAGGCGTGCATGATGCCGGCGGCGCGCAGGTGCTGCTCCTCGCGCGCATTGCCAAGGATGACCTTGAAGGCGTCGGTGCCATTGCGGCGCCAGTGCTCACCCGCCTCCAGGGTGATGATGTGCCCGGACCTGCCCAGGCGGCAGAAGAGGGAGGCAACACGGCAACCGAGGTTGCCGAGACCGCAGAGGATCACCTGGCCGTGGGAATCTTGGGAATGCATGGATGGGCTGCGCCTGGAAGGTAGTTCAGTCTCCGCCGCCACCACAGCCGCCACAACCACCTCCTCCGCCACAGGAGGAGGAGCCGGAGCTGCAGGAGGAGCCGCCGCCGTCGCTCGCGCCGGAATCGCCGCCGGAGAAAGCGGACCCTGCGGGGCGCGGCCTCGGCGGAAGGAGGGCGGCCACGGCCGAGGGAAGCAGTGCGGTGCCGTACACGGCGGCCAGGCAGGTGAGCTCGCCCGAGCTGCCCCCGACCTGGAGGGAGGCCCGGCTGTCACGCAGCCTCGCGTACCACTCCTGCGCACGGGCAAGGGCCTCGTCTCGCGAGGCCGTGCGCCGTGAACGTATCAGCAAAAGCATTACAACGGGCGTGGCCAGCAGCAGCAGCACCAACAGGTTGACGTTGTGGTGCCCACGGTCCAGGGCGACGAGCAGCTTGGTGAAGCCGAGCAGCCAGAGCACGGCGATGGTGCTCCAGGCAAGCAGGTGGCGCCTGCGGGTGCAGGCGCTGTCGGGCAGGTAGCCGTCGGCGATGAGCTGGGCCTCGATCGCCCTGCACTCCGAACGCACGATGCCGTCCTGCTCCAGCTCGGCCAGGGTGCGGCCACCTGAAAGGTCCAGGTCCTTTCCGGTGCCCGCAAAGGCGAGGCGTGAGAGCACGGCCTTGTCGAGGGGACGGCGCACTTTCGCCCGCGCCTCGGGGTCCTTGAGAAAAAGCCTGCCCGCGATCGTCACCACAAAATCCCGCTCGGTGAGGGAGACGACGCAGACCTGCACGAGCTCCAGGGTGTCGCCCCGGAGGGAGGCCAGCCTGTAGGGATCCTCGGCGAGCGGCGAAAAGGGGCCGCTGGCGGACTCCCACGACCTGCGGACCCCGCGCACAAAGAAGGCTCCCAGCACAAGCAGGCCGACATAGAGTGCAAGGAACTCGGGGCCGCGCAGGTCGAGAGGGTTCATGCTCATGTCATTTCAGCTTCGAGCTGCGTGCCTGAAGGGCGGACACAAGACCCAGGAGTTGCAGGACCAGGGGACCCGCCTGGCCCGGAGGCAAGGAGTCGGTGCGGCGCGCATGGGTGACCTGCTCGAGCAGGCCCTCGGAACCGGGTCTCTCGCGGGCGGCCACCTGGCGCAGGGCCTCGCGTCCGTCGGCGGCCGGCGTTCCCTCGAGGTCAAGCAGCGTCGCCGCCGCCGAGCGCAGGGGACCGGCAAGGTCGATCACGACACTGACGAGCTGTTCGTCGCGCAGGCTCAGCGAGGCATAACGTTCGCGCAGGCGCAGCGTGAGGTTGAGCAGCACCTGGCGCAGGCGCTGGATGCGGGCCTCGCGACTCGGCGAAAGGGACGCCAGCAGGTCGGCGCCAAAAAGGATGCGATGCCGGCGCTGAATGTCGTCGAACTTCACCGCGAAGGCCTCGGCAAAAAGAGGGAGCTCGGCGGCGAGCACAAAACCCACCGCTGCCTTCTGCGCGATGCGAGCGAGACGGAGCGGCTCACGAAAGGCGTCGACGCGCGCCTGGTCGAAACGTGCGAGCACGAGCAGCAGGTTCAGGTCGGAGCTGGGGCGGAGCCGTCCCTCGGCGCCGCTGCCGAAAAGGACGATGCTGAGGAGGTCCTCGCGAAGGGCCTCGCTGGCCGACCTCACGAAGGAAGCCAGGACTGCCTCGGTGGCGGGGGGAAGAGGGGACGCGTTCTCGGGGGTGAGGGAGGACATCGGGGAATGCGGCATGAGAAGCCGCATTCCGTGTCATGACAAGGAGTTAACCGGAATGCTTGTTTTTGCAGCAGCTGTCGTCCCCCTTGCAGTCCGGGCAGCTATCGCCTTCCCCGCAGCCCGAGCAGGAGTCGCCGCCCTCGCAGCCGGAGCAGGAGGAGCAGGACTCGCGGATGACGCGTGCCCGGTCGAAGGTCACGAAGCTGTGGGCGGAAACATCGAAGCGGTGGGTGCGCCTGGCGACTACGCCCACGCTGGCGCCGTCGAAGTCAATCTGCATGGGCACGGTGCGCATGCTGTTGAGATCGATGAGGCTGGTCGTCTCGAGCGGCTCGATGACCGTCTCGACCTGGTCCGAGGAAAGGACGCGCAGGCCGGTATGGATGGTCTTCACCGAGCGCAGGGCGCCGGTCGGGTTGAATTGGACGGAGTTGAGATCGGCATTCATGCCGAGCATCTCCGCGTCGAAGGCCTTCACGCGTCCGACGGGTGTGGGGAGCTCGACGGGTGCGGCGGGCTCGGCGGAGCGCAGCGAGCCGTCCTCGTGGAGGGAGAAGCCGGTGCGTATGCGCATGGGCCCCACAGGCGTGGAGATGGTGATCTTCTCGCCCGGCCAGAGGGTCAGGGACTTGAGGGCCCCTGACTTGTAGAACTGCATGTTGATGATCTTCGCGCGGAATTTCCCCACGGGGAGGTCGAAGGCGAGGACCTCGGCCATCTCGCCCTCCTTTTGCTCGGACCAGTAGCCGTCCACCTGCCCGTTCAGGGGAAAGAGGCGGTTCAAGGCGCCGTTGTCATGGAAGGTGACCAACTCGGCATTGAAGACACCGAGCGGCGTGCGCAGCGGCATCGCCCGGTCGAGGGCGGCGCTCTTCAGGCGGCCATTGGCGAAGAAGTCCAGCGAGCTACGGTGTTTCCTCTGGCGCTCACCCAGCTCCGCGACCCGGTATTGCGGGATGATCTCGCCGACCGGGGTCGGGAGACGGTTCTCGGCCTCGAGGATGCAGGACTTCAGGGAGCCGTCGGGATGCGTCGCGAAGTGGGAGATCCCCGAAAGGATCCCATAGGGTGTCGCCAGAATTTTCATCACGAACCTGTGCACTGCATAAAGCGCACCAAGCCGCGGGGATAATTCCATCTCCTCAGGTGAACGGCTCGCATGCAAGGCATTCAAGGCCGTCATGCGGATGTCCTGCCTCCCCTCAGCCCACAAGGGGAGGCATGCACCCTGGAGCGCAGCAGCT
>JAHFTI010000011.1 GCA_023265535.1 Opitutaceae bacterium | reverse complement strand
CCATGCCCTCGGCCTCACGCTGCGCCGCCGCAGCACGGAGGACCGCCGCAACTGGCTGATCTGCCTGAGCGACACGGGCCGCGAACAGGCCGACCGCGCCGCCATGCTCGTGCTCTCGTCGCTCGACACCCTCGCCCGCCCCCTCGAGGGACAGGCCGCCGCGGGAACCCTGCTTCAGCTTTGCAACAGGCTCATCCCCTCCACGAGCCACACCCCGCCCCCTTTCCACTAACATGACCAAGCGCATCCTCATCACCGCCCTTGTCGCCCTCGCCGTCCTCGGCGCGATCTTCGGCACCAAGTACTCCGCCATGCAAAAGGCACAGGCCGCCATGGCCGGAATGAAGCTCCAGCCCGTCACCGTGAGCGTCGCCACCGTCGCCGACGCCACCTGGTCGAACGCCCTCGTGGCCGTGGGCTCCCTCGAGAGTTTCCGCGGCATCACCGTGAAATCAGAGCTCGCGGGCACCGTGCGCGAGGTCTCCGCGAGCTCCGGCGCCGTCGTGGCCCAGGGCGCCCCCCTCGTGCGCATCGACACCTCCACCGAGGAGGCCCAGCTCGCCGGCCTCGAGGCCCAGGCCAGGCTCGCCGAGATCAACCTCAACCGTGCACGCGACCTGCGCAACAGCGGCAGCAACACCCGCGGCGAACTCGACACCGCCGAGGCCACCTTCGCCTCCGCCCAGGCGGCCGTCGCCCAGCTGCGCACGCTCATCGCCAAGAAAAACATCAGCGCCCCCTTCGCGGGCCGCCTCGGCATCGTGAAGGTGTATCCCGGCCAGTACATTGCCGTCGGCGATCCTCTCTTTGTCCTCGAGAGCATCGACCCCATCCACGTCGACTTCTCCCTGCCTCAGCAGGACCTCAGCAGGCTCTCGGTGGGCCAGGCCGTGCGCCTCCTCGTCGACGCCTATCCCGGCGAGCGTTTCGACGGCGCAATCACCGCGATCAGCCCCCGCGTGAGCGACACCACGCGCAGCGTCGACCTACGCGCCACGCTCCCCAACGCCAGTGGCTCCCTCCGCCCCGGCATGTATGCCCGCGTCGAGGTGCTCCTCGCCCCCACCGAGCACGCCCTCGTCCTCCCCGCCTCCGCCATCGTGCACAACCCCTACGGCGAGACCGTCTATGTCGTCGAGAAGGGCGTGGCTTCGCAGCGCTTCATCAAGACCGGCCCGCAGCAGGGTGACCTGGTCCTCGTCCTCTCCGGCCTCAAGGCGGGCGACCAGGTGGTCACCTCCGGCCAGATCAAGCTGCGCAACGGCAGCGAGGTCCGCGTCGACAACAGCGCCGCCCCCCTCGCCAACCCCGCGCCGAAACCCTCCGAAAGCTGAGCGCAGCCTCCTCCCATGCGTTTCACCGACCTCTTCATCCGCCGTCCGATCCTCGCGACGGTGGTCAACATCTTCCTCCTGCTGGGCGGCTGGCTCGCCATCCACTCGATGGTCATCCGCCAATACCCGGAGACGAACAACGCCGTCATCAAGGTCATGACCACCTACCCGGGCGCGAGCGCCGACCTGGTGCGCGGCTTCATCACCACCCCGCTCGAGCGCGAGATCGCCTCCGCCGACGGCCTCGATTACGTCGAATCGGTCAGCGCCTCGAACATCTCCATCATCACGGCGAAGCTGCGCCTCAACTACGATCCCAACGCCGCGCTCACCCAGATCACCGCCAAGGTGAACCGCGTGCGCAGCGAGCTGCCCAGCGGCTCCGAGGACCCGATCTTCGACGTCTCCGTCGGCGAGACCACCGCCTCGATGTACCTGAGCTTCTCGAGCGAGACGATGCAGTCCAACGAGATCACGGACTACCTCGTGCGCGTCGTGCAGCCCAAGCTCTCCACGGTCGAGGGCGTGCAGAAGGCGGACATCCTCGGCGGCCGCACCTTCGCCATGCGCATCTGGCTCAAGGACGAAAAGATGGCCGCCCTCGGGCTGAGCGCCACCCAGGTCTGGCAGAGGCTCGGCGCCCAGAACTCCCTCTCGGCCGTCGGCAAGACCAAGGGCTCGATGATCTCGGTCAATCTCAATGCCCGCACCGACATGCACAGCGTGGAGGAATTCCGCCGCATGGTCATCCTCGAGAAGGACGACCGCATCGTGCGCCTCGGCGACATCGCCGACGTGGTCCTCGGCGCCGACGACTACGACTCCGTCCTGAAGTTCAACGGGCAGACCACCACGGGCATGAGCATCAGCGTGCTGCCCACCGCCAACTCCATCGACGTCATCAGGCGCGTGCGCGCCCTCTGGCCCGAGATCGCCGGCCAGTTCCCCTCCGGCCTGCAGGGCAACATCCTCTACGACGCCACGCAGTTCATCAACGACTCCATCTCCGAGGTGATGAAGACCCTGCTCGAGGCCATGCTGATCGTGGTCCTCGTGATCTACCTCTTCCTCGGCTCCCTGCGCTCGGTCATCATCCCGATCGTCGCCATCCCGCTCTCCCTCGTCGGCGGCTGCATCATCATGCTCGCCTTCGGCTTCTCGATCAACCTGCTCACGCTGCTCGCCATGGTGCTCGCCATCGGCCTCGTGGTCGACGACGCCATTGTAGTGGTGGAAAACATACACCGTCACATCGAGGAGGGGCTCACGCCCTTCGACGCCGCGATCAAGGGAGCCCACGAGCTCATCGGGCCGGTCATCGCGATGACCATCACCCTCGCGGCCGTGTACGCCCCCATCGGCCTGCAGGCCGGCGTCACGGGCGCGCTCTTCCGCGAGTTCGCGTTCACCCTCGCCGGCGCCGTCTTCGTCTCCGGCTTCGTGGCGCTCACGCTCACGCCCATGCTCAGCTCGCGCCTGCTGCGCCACAACCCGAACCCGCGCGGCCTCGAGCACTTCCTGGACAGCAGCTTCTCGAGGCTCCAGCGCCTCTACGAACGCGTCCTCCACGAGGTCCTCGCCACGCGCCCCGCCGTGGTGCTCGTCGCGGTCCTGCTCCTCGCCTCGATCATTCCCTTCTTCCTCATGACCAAGAAGGAACTCGCCCCCGCCGAGGACCGCGGCTTTGTCGTCGGCGTGCTCCGGGGCTCCCCCACGGCAACGCTCGACCAGACCCTGCGCTACATGGGCCAGTTTGATCCCGTCGTGCGCCAGGCCATCCCGGAGGTCACGACCAGCTTCTGGGTGCTGGGCTTCGACCCGCTCAGCGGCCTGCCCAGCACGAGCTCGGGCTTCGCCGGCCTCGTCACCAAGCCCTGGGGCGAACGCCAGCGCTCGACGAGCCAGATCGCCCAGGTGCTCACGGGCGCGGCCGGGGCCGTCTCCGGCATCCAGACCGCCGCCTTCGTGCCCCCCTCGCTTCCCGGCGCCGGCGGCGGCCTTCCCATCACCTACGTGGTCAGCTCCACCGCGGACCACGCCCGCGTGGCGGAGGTGGCCGGCACGCTGCTCCAGCACGCCATGGCCAGCGGAAAGTTCATGTACGCGAACAACGACCTCGAGTTCGACCAGCCGCAGACCGACATCCTCATCGACAAGGACAAGGCCTCGCTGCTCGGCATCAGCATGGCCCAGCTCGGCGGCGACCTCGGCGCCATGCTCGGCGGCGGCTACGTGAACCGCTTCTCCATGGAGGGCCGCGCCTACAAGGTCGTCCCGCAGATCACGCGCAGCTCGCGGCTCACGCCCGACCAGCTCGGGAACTACTACATCTCCACGGGCACGGGAAAGCTCGTGCCGCTCTCGAGCATCGCCACCCTCAGGAACACGGTGCAACCGCGCGACCTCCGTCGTTTCCAGCAATTGAACTCCGCGTCGCTCGGCCTGCTTCCCGCCCCCGGCGTCTCGCAGGGCGAGGCCCTCGACTGGCTCAATGCCGAGGCGGCCAGGGTCTTCCCGGCCGGCTTCAGCCACGACACGAAGGGCGAGTCGCGCCAGTTCGTCCAGGAGGGCAGCTCGCTGCTGACGGCCTTCCTGCTGGCGATCGTGGTGATCTTCCTGGTCCTCTCCGCGCAATATGAGAGCTGGCGCGACCCCTTCATCATCATGATGGCGGTTCCGCTCTCGCTCGCCGGCGCGATGCTCTTCCTGTTCCTGGGCTTCGCCACGCTCAACATCTACACCCAGGTCGGCCTGATCACCCTCGTGGGCCTGATCACCAAGCACGGCATCCTCATGGTGGAGTTCGCCAACAAGACGCAGCAGGAGCGCAACTGCACCCTGCGCGAGGCCATCCAGCACGCGGCCGGCGTGCGGCTGCGTCCCATCCTCATGACGACGGCCGCGATGGTGCTCGGAGTGCTGCCGCTTGTGGTCGCCAAGGGCGCCGGTGCCGAGGCCCGCTACAGCATGGGCCTGGTCATCAGCACCGGCATGTCGATCGGAACGCTCTTCACGCTCTTCGTCGTGCCGGTCTTCTACACGCTTTTTGCCGCCGACCGGCGCGTGCGGGCTTGGCAAGGAGGCGCACCGGCCTAGGATACCCGCATGGAATTGAGGCAGCTGCAGACTTTCCGGGCGGTTGCTGGGGCGTTGAGCTTCAGCCGCGCCGCGGAGCAGCTGCACATCGCGCAGCCCGCCATCAGCCGCCAGGTGCAGGGCCTGGAGGCGGAGCTCGGCACCCTGCTTTTCGACCGCAACCGGCAGCGCGTGCTGCTCACCGATGCCGGCCGCCTGCTGCTCGCACGCAGCGAGAAGATCCTGGCGGAGGTGGAGATGACCACCGCGGCCGTGCACGCCGTCGCCTCGGGCAGGAGCGGCGAGCTCATCGTCGGCAGCGACTGGCGCCTCTCCTTCGGCCTGCTGCAGGACACCGCGGCGGCCTTCCGGCACGCGCTTCCCGAGGCGGAGATCAGCTTCCGCAACCTGCCCCTGCACGAACAGGTCGCCGCGCTGCACGCGCGCCGCATCCACCTCGGTTTCATGCCCGCCGAATTCATCAGCCCGGGCGACCACTTCGAGACCCTCACGGTGCTGAGCTCCGAGATCGTCGCGGTGCTGCCCAGGACACACAGGCTCGCCGCGCGCCGCAGCGTGAAGCTCGCCGAGCTGGCGCGCGACACCTGGCTGCTTCCCGAAAGCCCCAATCACGGCTACCGCAGCTTTCTCACGCAGGTCTGCCGCCTGGCCGGCTTCACACCCATCTGCGGCAAGGTGGAGTCCTCGATGGACGGCCTGCTCTCCATGGTCGCCGCCGACTACGGCGTGTGCCTCCTGCCGCGCATCGCCCTCCCCCGCCAGGGCAGGTCGCTGCGCATCCTGCGCACCGACTGCGCCCCGCTGAAACTCTGCGCCACCTGGCTGCAGGGCAACCGCTCCCTGCTTCTCCAACAGTACCTCGCCCTGCTCCGCCTCCACGTGGGCGCGGAGCCGCGCCGGAAAACCCGCGCCAAGCCCTCGCCCAGGGCCCGCGCCAAAGCCCCCCGCCCATGACCCCCTGCTACGACAACTCCTACTGCAAGCGCGAGGAACTCGCCAACGCGCTCACCCACGGCCTCGGCGCCGTGCTCAGCCTCGCGGGACTCGTCCTGCTCGTCGTCTACGCCTCCCTTTACGGCAACGCCTGGCACGTCACAGCGTGCAGCATCTTCGGCGCGAGCATGGTGCTGCTCTACACCTTCTCCACGCTCTACCACTCCCCCTTCGCCGAACCCACCAAGTCGCTCCTGCGCAAGATCGACCACGCCGCCATCTTCGTGCTCATCGCCGGCAGCTACACGCCCTTCGTGCTGCTGCCCCTGCGCGGGCCCTGGGGCTGGTCCCTCTTCGGCATCATCTGGGGCCTCGCCATCCCGGGCGTCATCCTGAAGTTCTGGTTCACCGGCCGCTTCAAGAAACTCTCCACCGCCCTCTTCCTCGGCATGGGCTGGCTCATCGTCATCGCCGCCCGCCCTATGCTGCGCGAGGTCCCCACCGGCGCCCTCGTGCTGCTCGCCGCCGGCGGCCTCTCCTACAGCGTGGGCGCCATCTTCTACATGTGGAGGAGACTCCCCTACAACCACGCCCTCTGGCACCTCTTCGTGCTCGGCGGCACCACCTGCCACTTCTTCGCCGTATTCAGTTACCTGATACCGGGGACCTGAGCCGTCCGGTATCAGCGTTTCGGATACAAGCTTGCCGGGCGGCCGGGCACGCGCCCCGGCGATCCTCCGGGCCTCCCCGGCCCGCGTGCCGCCGCGTGCTCAGTGGCCCTTCCGCTCGCCCTGGGCCTTCACCCCGGCCATCATCAGCCGGTCGGTCCAGGCGAGCGCGATCGCCGAGCCCACGAAGACGCAGTGGATGATGACCTGCCACATCACCCCGCTGTTGTTGAAGGCCGCATCCGGGGTGCGCACCTCGATGAAGGTCTTCAACAGGTGAATCGAGGAGATGCTGATCAGGGCCGTGGCCAGCTTGACCTTGAGCGCGCCTGCGTTCACGTGGCTCAGCCACTCGGGCTGGTCCTCGTGATGCTCGATGTTCAGGCGCGAGACGAAGGTCTCGTAGCCGCCGATGATCACCATCACGAGCAGGTTCGCGATCATCACCACATCGATCAGGCCCAGCACATTGAGCATGATGAAGGTGCTCACGTCCTTCACGTCCGCCGGAGCCTGGATGGCCACGTGCACCAGGTGCCACAACTCCACGAAAAACTGGTACACGTACACGGCCTGCGCGATGATCAGGCCCACATAGAGGGGAGCCTGGAGCCAGCGGCTGGCAAAGATGGTCTTTTCAAGGAGGGACTCGGCTTGGGGGGAGCGGGACATGGTGAAAGGCGGGCGGGCGATGAAAGGGAAGGAAAATGGGAAGCCCCCCAGATAAGGGGGGAACTGCCGCGGGGCAAGAGCACCACCCCACTTTTCACCGGATTGCAACAGTACGGCAAGACCTTGCACCGTCCCTGCAATTCCACTAGCCTCCCAGCGCACCTGTTGCGCAACCCCGACGCCCCCCCGGACACTGCCTGCAAGCCCACCCGGAGGCCCGCCCTCCGCAGCAGGGAAAGGTTCCGGATGAACAATGGATCGCACTCCTCCCGTTGCCGCGGTCTGCCGACCCCGCGGGCGCTGCCCTGCGCCGCCCGCCTCGCAGGCCTTCTCTCCCTGCTCCTGCTCTGCGCCTGCGTCTCGCCTCCCCCGAGCTCACCCCCGCTCGCCCCGGGAATCCGCGACTCGCTGGGCCAGGTGGGCGTCCTGGCCTTCTCCAGCTCCCACCGCGTCTCGCTCGAACTGCCCCTGAGCTCCTCCGAAAAATCCTCCGACGCCGCGGGCCTGATGGGCACCGGCATGCTGGCCGGCATAAGGGATAGCCGTTCCGCGGATCCCCAGGCCGTGATGATTGCACTGGCCTGGCTTCCCGCCGGAATGCTGGTGGGCGGCCTCTACGGCTCCCTGACCGGCGAGACAGACGCCTCCCTTGTCGCCGCTGAAAAGGTCCTTGGCCACGCCACCGCCGAGCAATGGTTCGATTTCCGCCTCCTCAGGCAGGTCAGCGACGAGATCGCGGCACGACGCCCCCAGGAACCTGCCCCGGCCCTCATCCAGGTGCCCATCTCCTCCGTCCGCGAGGAGCTTCCGTTGGCAATGATCAAGGCCCATGCACGGCCTGACATCGACAGCTTCCTGGAGTTGAAGGTCATCGACCCCTCGCTCGCCCCGCACCGGGAATTCGGCAGTCGCCTTTGCCTCAGCGTGCACGTGAGGGTGCGCCTGCTCAGCCGCTCCGGCGGGCAGCTCTACTACGACTACCTCGAATACAACGGCGCCAGCCACAGCCTCAAGGAGTGGATGGGCGAGGACCACGCACTTCTCCTCGCGGAGCTCGGCCGCGCCGCACAGGTCCTCAGCGAGGAGATCGTGGCCCAGCTCTTCCTGCGCGACGAACAACGGCCCCCCTCGCGGCAGGAGCTTCGTGACAGGGGGCTGGTGCGCAGGGAGCCCCGGACGACCACGCCGATCCCCATCGTTTACCGGCCCTACCAGCCCATACGCCGGGAGCGGCGCTGAACCGTGCCAACGGGCGGCCGGGCCCCGCCCCTCTCCCTGCTCCCCCAAGCCCGGGAGCCCCCCCCCCAACACACCGAACCCCAACCATCTCGCTCAGCGTTAACCCGATGCGCCCATCTTGAGTAAGCATAAAAACCAAAGGCTGTATTGATGCTGGGGAAGCTTCCTGCTAGTCAGACGCTGCGCCCGACGGCTTTCAGCGTGCCGTCGCCCAGCATCTCCCCCTGATGACCGCCGACGCACCCTCCGTGCAATCCTTCCGGATTGCCGCCCTCTACTGTTTTGTAGCCGCCTGTTGGATACTTTTCTCCGACCAGGCCGTGGGCTGGTATTTCACCGACCCCGCGCAAATGACCCGGGTGGCCATGCTCAAGGGCTGGTTCTTCGTGCTGGTCACCGCCGTGATGCTCTTTGTGCTTGTCCGCCGTCAGCTTCGCCTCGTCGGGGAAACCAGCTCCGCCCGCCTTCGTGCCGAGGAGGCGGTACGCAAGAGCGAGGAACGTTTCCGCTCCCTGACGACACTCTCCCCCGACATCATCAGCATCTTCGACAGCGAGGGCCGCCTCACCTTCAATTCCGACGCCGCCTACAAGATTCACGGCTACCGTGAGGACGACCTGAAGGGCCGGCCCACCACGGAACTGATCCACCCGGACGACCGTTCGGCAGTGGGTGCGGCATTCGCGGACGCCCTCACGGCACCGGGCCGGCAGGTCGTCGTGCGCTACCGCTTTCGCAACGCCGACGGCAGCTACTCCTGGATGGAGGCCTCCGCGCGCAACGAGCTCACCAACCCCCACCTGCAGGGAGTCATCTGCATTTCGCGCGACATCACGGAGCGCGTGCGCAACGAGAAGGCCCTGCGCGAGACGGACGAGCGCTTCCAGAAACTGGTCGCCGCCATCAGCGACACCCTGTTCGCCGCCGACCTGAACTGCAACCTCAGCTACCTTTCACCCCAGGCCCTCCAATTCGGCTACACCCCTGAGGAGGCCATCGGACGCAACCTCCTGGAGTTCGTCATTCCCGAGGATCGCGCGCGCGTGGCGGGTGAATACCAGAAGGCAATGGTCGATGGAATCCTGGTGGGCTCGGAATTCCGCATCCACACCAAGGATGGCTCCACCGCCTGGGTGCAGGAAAGTTCCGGCTTCATCCTGAACGAGGCGGGCGAGCGGGTGGGTGTCTCGGGCATCCTTCGCAACATCTCCGACCGAAAGCGGGCGGAGGAGGAGCGGCGCAGCATGCAGGACCAGCTCTTCCAGGCACAGCGCATGGAGGCCATCGGGCGCCTCGCCGGCGGCGTCGCCCACGACCTCAACAACATCCTCACGATCCTCTCGATGAACATCGAGACGCTCAAGCAGGAGAACCTTCCCGAGCAGGTGCAGTCCGTCTGTGTCGAGCTGGAGGAGGCCACCGGCCGCGCCTCCTCGCTCACGAGGCAGCTCCTCCTCTTCGCGCGTCGCCAGGTCGTGCAGAAGCGCGTGCTCGAGGTCGACGCCCTCCTCGCCCGCCTGCTCAGCATGCTCCGCCGCCTGATCGGCGAGAACATCACGGTGGAGACCCGCAATGCCCCCCACCCGAAATGGGTCCACGCCGACGCCGGCATGATCGAACAGGTCATCATGAACCTTGTCGTGAATGCGCGCGATGCGATGCCCCAGGGCGGCCGGCTCGGCATCGAAACCAAGATCTGCCACCTTGAGGCGGGCACCGCCGCCAGCCCGGACCACCCCAGGCGCCGCACAGGCACCTTCATAGGCATCGCTGTCAGCGACACCGGCTGCGGCATGGACGCAAAAACCATGCAGCGCCTCTTCGAGCCTTTCTTCACGACCAAGGAGGCGGGCAAGGGCACCGGCCTGGGACTCGCCACCGCCTTCGGCATCGTGCAACAGCACGAGGGTTGGATCGAGGTGGAGAGCACGCTGGCCCAGGGCTCCACCTTCACTGTCTACCTGCCCGAATCCAGGCCGGCCAAGGACGAACTCCCTGCCTCCAAGACCGTGCTCCAGGGGGGCAATGAGTCCATCCTGGTGGCCGAGGATGATCCCGGCATCCGGCACCTCTGCGTCGAATCCCTCAAGGGAGTGGGCTACCGCGTCTCAGTCGCCAGCCACGGCAAGGAAGCCCTCGAGATATGGACCCAACACCAGGGAGCCTTCGACCTGCTGCTCACCGACATGATCATGCCGGAGGGGCTCACGGGCCTGGACCTGGCGCAACTGCTGCGCCGCGAAAAGCCTTCACTCAAGGTGCTGCTGATGAGTGGTTACAGCCTGGAGCTGAGCCAGCACGACAACCTCGAGGACAGCCATATCGTCTACCTGGCCAAGCCCTTCAATCCGCCCGCGCTCACCCAGGCGGTGCGACGCGCACTGGACTGAGCCGGCATGGCCTGCTTCCTGCTCAAGAGAACGCCTTGCTTTCACGTACCTTTGTCATCGGCGATATTCATGGGGAGTCTGCCCACCTCGAGCAGATCCTCGCCCAATTCCCTCCGCTTCAGGAGGGAGACAGTCTCGTTTTCCTTGGAGACTACCTGAACCGCGGCCCCGACTCGCGTGGCGTGATCGAACGGCTGCGCCGACTCCCCGGCCAAACCCCGGCCAAGGTCGTCTGCCTGCGCGGCAACCACGAGGACGCGTGGCTGCGCGTGCACAGGGAAGGCTGGGAGGACTTTGTGCGCCCGCCCGCCCACGGCTGCCTGGCCACCTACCGCTCCTTCACACGCGGCCCCGTGCCCTTCGCGGACGAATTGCCCACGCCCTGGGAACTGGCGCGCCTGCTCAAGGCGGACTTCTTCCCGCCCGAGGTGCTGGCCTGGATGGAGTCCCTGCCCTACTGGCACGAGGACGAACACGGCATCTATGTGCACGCCGGACTGCCGCGTGCCGAGGTCGGCTTCCAGCACCCCTCGGAGGTCGCCAACCCACGCGTCCTCGCCTGGCTGCGCACGGACGAATTTGTACGCAAGTACAGTGGCAAGAATGTCTTCTTCGGCCACACGCCCACGCGTTTCCTGCCGCAGGAGCTTTCACACCTCACGCCCGACAACCCGAACGACGCCTACATCACCGAGGATTGTTTCGGCCTCGACACGGGCTGCGGCTTGGGCGGCTACCTCACGGCCATCGAACTGCCCGAGATGAAGGTGTACGAATCGGCACGGTGAAACGGTGGGCCTCTGCAGCTGAACGGAGCAGGACTCGGCCGGACTCCCTGACCAGGGCCCTGCCGCAACTCACCAGCCGCCAGCGCCCTCCCCTCCCACCCAGGTGCTGGCAATTGCAGGGTGGCCAAGCGCCCCGCGAGTCCTAGCATCGCGCGCCATGTCCTCACCGAAATCCAGCCCTTCCGCCCCCAGGCCCGGCTCCTGGCAGGCCTCGCGCATCCTCCATGAGGACGAGTGGCTGGTCGTGGTCGACAAACCCGCCGGCCTTCCGACGCAGCCCACGATCGACGCCTCGCGCCCCAGCGTGTTCTCCGAGCTGAAGGCCTTCCTCGAGGCGCGTCCGGGCGGCTGCCCCTACCTCGGCCTGCAGCACCGGCTCGACCGCGACACCTCCGGTGTGCTCCTCTTCACCAAGGACCCGAAAATAAACGCCGCCGCCGGCGCCCTCTTCTCCGAGAAAACCGCGCAGAAGACCTACCAGGCCCTCTGCGTGGCCAACGCCGCCCCCCCCGACAGCTGGGAGGTGAGGAACTACCTCGGCATCATCGGAAAGCAGGGCAAGGCCAACCAGTTCGGCGCCGTGCGCAGCGGCGGCGATCCCGCGCAGACGGGCTTCCGCGTGCTCGGGCGTTTCGCGGGCGCCGTCCTGGTCGAGGCCACCCCGCGCACCGGCCGCACCCACCAGATCCGCGTGCACCTGGCCGGCAGCGGCCTGCCCCTGCTGGGCGACACGCTCTACGGCGGCCCCGTCTCGCTGAGGCTGCCCTCGGGCGCACGCTTCAACGTCCCTCACTTTTTCCTCCACGCCAGCTCACTCGCCTTCCGCCACCCGCAGACGCAGGAGGAGCTGAAAATTTGCGCGCCGCTGCCTGCGGACTTCGAGTACTGCCTGCGCAGGCTCAGTCCGCCCCGATGAGTTCGTCGGGCAGGGCCTCACCCAGGCGCCCCTCCTGCTCGTCGGACACCGCCGCCTCCTCCCCCGCCCTGCGGCGCGAGAAGCCCGCCAGCACCCGCTCCAACACGGGGCGCAGCTGCGTCACGCGCCGCATGCGGATGACCAGGTCCCAGAAAGGCTCGCACTTCTTCCAGCCGGCGGCGTAGGCGAAATGCCGCATGCCGCCCGCGAGCGTCGGCTTGGTCGCCGCGCCGCGCGCCAGCGCCGGCCAGGAATAGAACCGCTCGTAGGCGCGCCAGTATCCCTCCTCCAGCTCCTCCGCACTGAGGCGCATCGGCTGAAACACCACCTGGCGCGTGTCGTAGCGGTCCCAGTCCGCATGCAGCAGGCGGCCCTCGCGCTCCATGCGCGCGTACAGCGCCGTACCCGGGTACGGCGTGAGGATGTGAAAGGTCGCCGTCTCCACGCCCTGCCCCACGGCCCAGTCAACGGTGCGGTCGAAGACCGTTGCGTCATCGCCGTCCATGCCGAAGACAAAGCTGCCATTGACCATCACGCCGAGGCCATGAAGCCGGCGGATCGCCTCGCCATAGTCGCGCCCCAGGTTCTGCGCCTTGCCCTGCCCGCGCAGGTTGTCCTCGCTGAGCGTTTCAAAGCCCACAAAGAGGCTGCGTAGCCCGACCTCGGCCGCCTTTTCCATCAGGCGTGGCGCGAGGACCGACTGCACCGTGCCCGCCGCCTGCCAGAGGCGCCCCATGCCCCGCATCCCGTCGAGAAGTGCCTCAGCGAAGCGACGGTCACCGAAGAGATGGTCGTCCAGGAAATACAGGTGCCGTCCGGGCAATGACTCGATCTCCGCGAGGGCCCTGTCCACGGCCTGCGTGTAAAAGGAACGCCCGCCCCGGTAAAATGCGTCCTTGTAACAGAAGTCGCAGGAGTGCGGACAACCGCGCGAGACGACGAGGGAGTTGGGCACGAGGTAGAGCGCACGCCGGATGAGGTCGCGTCGCACGGGAGGCGCGCCGCGCAGGCTGCGCCGGGTCGAGGAATACAGCGGCAGGGCGCGCCCCGCGCGGAAGTCCTCGAGGAAACGCGGCCAGGTGTCCTCGCCGGGGCCGATGAACACCGAATCGGCATGCCGGGCCGCCTCGGCGGGCAGCGCACTGGGATGCAGGCCGCCCATCGCCACGTGCACGCCCATTGCCCGATAATAGTCGGCGATGGCGTAGGCGCGCCGCGCCGAGGTGATGTACACCTGCAGCACCACCAGGTCGGGGCGGTCGTCGAGGCGCAGCGTCTCCACATGCTCATCGACGAGCTCCACCTCGTCGTCGGGTCGCAGGTAGCCCGCGAGCGTGGCGAGCCCGAGGGGCGGAAACAGCGAATACTTGATCGGGCGGAAGAAGGGGGACGTGGCCTCCGTCAGGGCCGGGAGGATCATCTTGATTTTCATCGCGACGATCCTGCCTGCCTTGTGTGAAGGCAGTGTGATGCGGGTGTGAAAAGCGACGCAAAACCCTCAGGGCATCTCCGCCCCGCGCGCGCTTTCGAACAGGCGGTACCAGTCCTCGCGCGAGAGCTGCACGTCCAGCGCCTTGGCGCAGGCGGCCAGGCGCCCGGGCTTGGAGGTGCCGAGCACGGGCACGATGCCTGAGGGATGGCGCAGCAGCCAGGCGAGGGCAATCGCCTCGGGGGCCACCCCGCGCGCCGCAGCCATCTGGCGCACCAGCTCGACGGTCTTGCGGCCGGCCTCGGTGAGGCGGCCCGGATTGGCACCCACCAGCGCGCCATGCGCGAGCGGGCTCCAGGCCTGCAGGGAAAGGCCCTTCAGGCGGCTGTACTCCAGCATGCCCTCCCAGCCGTCCGGGTAGCCGGGCGCGGCCTGGTTGAAGGAGATCCCCGCCTCGGCGAAACCGTGGTGGAGCAGGCTCATCTCAAGCTGGTTGGCGACCAGCGGCTCGGGCAGGAAGCTCTGCAGCAGGGCCACCTGGTGGTGGTTGTGGTTCGACACGCCGAAGTGGCGCACCTTGCCCGACTGGCGCAGCTCAGCGAAGGCGCGCGCCACCTCCTCGGGCTCCATGAGGGCGTCGGGCCGGTGCAGCAGCAGCACGTCGAGGTAGCCGGTGTGCAGGCGCTCCAGGATGGCGTCCACGCTGCGGGTGATGTGCCCATGGCTGAAGTCGAAGCGGTGCGGCGTCCCCGGTGGTGTATCCGCAAACAGGATACCGCACTTCGACTGGATCACCAGGCGCTCGCGCAGGCCGGGGCAGTCGCGCAGCACGCGGCCGAAGACCTCCTCGGCGCGGCCGCGCGTGTAGATGTCGGCGTGGTCGAAGAAATTGATGCCGAGGGAAAGCGCCGCCTCGACGAAGGCGCGCGCCTCCTTTTCGAGGGCGGGGGTGAGCACGGCGCCGGCTTCCCAGCCGCCGCCCAGGCCCATGCAGCCTGCACAGAGCCTGGAGACCTTGAGTGATGTGTGGGGGAGCGGGAGGAATTGCATGGCGGGGGGGGAGTGGGGAATGATCAGGGTTGCCCCTGACTATCAGCCGCAAGACGGCCTGTCTCAAGCTGCCAAGACGGTCTTTCAGGTTTTCTTGGGGGAATGAAGGTTTTGGCGGCACTGGGGCGGAGGCATTCCGGGTGACTCAGGACAAAAAGGTCCGGTGGCATGACACCACCGGACCTTCCTTGTTTCCCTAAGAGCGGGGGCCCCAATCCCCCCGCCCAGCGCCCTCCGTAGCCTCGGCGCAGGAGGGGACTCAAACAAACTCAGAACTCAAACGTGTTGCGCAGGGTCCAGGAACAGCCGTCCACCACGCGCATCAGCGCGAAGGTGCCGTCCGGATTTGCACTCACGGGGATGAGGTGGGCCTTGTCGGCCACGTTGCGCAGGTTCAGCTGGACCCTCCAGCGGACCTTCTTCGTGAGCGCACGCTCATAACCCACCCACGCGTCGATCGCATCCTCCGAGGCGCCCTTGATGGGACGGCTCACGTCTAGTTGCGTTTTCGCATCGTTCAGGCGATAGCCCAGGATCACGTCGTCCTGCCAGCGGTAGCCGCCACCCACGTTCAGGCCCTTGAGCACGCCGCGGTCGAAGCGGTAGTTGCTCACCACATTGAAACGCCAGGGCCGGATCTCCGGCGCCATCTGGCCCTTCGCATCCTTCTGGAAGAGGTAGGGCTGGTAGATGAACTGGTCGAAGTACTGGCGGTAAGTCTGGTCGCCGCCCCACCACAGGCGCAGGTCGCCGGCAGCACCGTCGAGTCGCGTCTTCTGCCCCTCGATCCAGGCGACAAAGCTGCTGCCCAGCTCACCGCGAGCCGCGGTTGTCTTCGAGGCGTTCACACTGAGGTCCCAGCCACGCAGGGGCTGCGCCGTCAGCTCGAACTCAAGGCCCTTCGAGCTCTGGTCGATGGTGCCGAGCGGAGTCTGGCCGTTCACACGATTTCCATTGGGCGACTGGATCGAGCCGATTGATGCATACATGTTCCAGCCGCCGTTCATGATGGCCGTCTTGTTGTCATTCCAGTCGGCGCTCTTCACCTTGGCCACATTGACGTCGTAGCCGTAGCCGTCGAAGTAGGCCTGGTCGGGCATGGTCTTGAGCCAGTCCTGCACCGCGGCCCACTGCTTGACCATCGAGGGATGGTTGACCACCTCGGGTGAGGTGCCGTTGCTCCACACCGGGTCGCCCCACTTGTTCTCGTCGACGAGCGCGTAGTTCCAGAACCACTCCATGCCGGGAGCCTCGTTGCGGCGGCCGGCCTTGATCGTCTGGATCGCGGCGACACCCCACACCTGCATGCTGTTGAGGAACCAGACATTCTGGCCGAGCGCGTTGCCGCCCGGAATGTCGGCGTCCTTCACCATGGTGTCGAACCAGGTCATCCTGAAGGAGACCTTGTCCTCGAGCGCACTCAGCACGAAGCCGTAGTCCTTGCTCTTGCCCTTCGGACTGGGCAGCGGCTTGGTGTCGAAGCCCACGCGGTTCACCGCGCGGAAATTCTCGGAGTTGTTGTAGAACAGGCTGAGGTCGGCGCCGAGCGGGAGCTTGCGGCGCAGGTTGCGCGGGATGCGCGCCACCACGCCCCAGGTCGTAGTCTCTCCCTGGCTGGTGTCGGCGTTCACGGCGACATTCTCGAAGTCCGTCGCGGCCACCTGCGTGAGCGGATCGCGCGCACCGGAAGTGCCGTAGGTGGTGATGCGGTCCTTGCGCCAGCCGATCGTGGGGATGAGCGTGTCGTCCCAGAAGAAGGACTGCAGCGTGAGGCCCTGCGACTCCAGCTTGTCGTGGCGCTTGGAGGCATCGAGCATGAGCTGGTCGATGTCGCCGTGCGCGGCGCTGAGGATGTTGACCGAGGCCGTGGTCCAGCCGACGTAGTTGGCGGGATTCTCGGACTGGGTGGAGGAGCCGCCCGTGACGGGCAGGCGGAAGGCGGCGGCGGGATCGACGTAGCCGGTGGCGCCCGCGGTGAGCGGGTGCTTCCAGTTGGAGTTGAAGTAGCGCCCCTGCATCGCGCCGTAGGGCGAGATCACCGTGCGGATGCGATCGAGGCCCAGGCCCGCGGAGGACGCGGTGCCCGTGAGATCGCCCGAGAGATAGACGATCGAGGGCACGCGGCGGGCGTACTCGTTGATGCCGGCGGGCTGGCCCATGCGCTGCGCCCAGGCGACGTCGGTGCGCTGCAGCGCCCAGCTCTTCTCGAAGCTGTCGACGGTGTCGTTGCTGTAGAGCGCCGACATGACATTGCGCGTGAACAGGCGCCCGAGGAACGAATTGCCGCCGAAGAGATCGGCACCGCGCAGCTCGCCATAGGCGGTGAGACGCAGGTTTTCCCTGAGGGTGTTGCGGGAGCTGCCGCTGCCCTGGCCGGAGATGAAGGCGCGGCCCGCGTTCGGGTTGGGCACGCCGCCGGTGCCGGTGCTCTCGAGCGCGTAGCCCGCCTCGGACTTCGGCGTGTAGGTGCGCGGCGTCTCGAGCGTGTAGAGGTTCACGTCGACGTCGATGCCGGGCAGCCAGCCGAGCTGGGAGCTCTGTCCGACGGTCACGTCCTGGTAGTCGTACACGAACTCAACGCCGAGACGGTTGCCAAGGAAGTTCTGCGAGGCGGAGAGGTTGATCGACTTGAAGTCGGTCCACTCGCGCTTGTTGTCGCCGTCGATGAGCTTGTTGTAGAAATCGAAGAGCGAGGGATCCTGGACGACCGTGTCCTTGTAGAAGCCCTTCGAGGCGGCGGGGAACTTGGTCGGGTCGAGCCTGTTGAGATTCTGCGAATACTCGTAGATGCCGGCCACGCTCTGCAGGCGGCCGAAGGGGAAGGCATCGATGCCCATGTCGATCGTGCCATCGCTCTTCCGGCCGTACATCGCGGTGGCGCCCTCGGACTGGAAGCGGGTGATGGTGTCGTTGCCGTTGTTGTACACGGCGATGGGGCCGCCACCGGAGACGCCGAGGTCGTTGCCCAGGCCGGGCACGGCGCGATAGTCGGGATCGCTGGCGAAGGTGATCGTGCGCGTGCCGCGGTCGAGTTGCTGGCCGTAGTACCAGCTGTAGAAGGGATCGTAGAGTTTCACGCGGCCGTTGACGCGCGGGAAGACGGAGGAGTTGAAGAAGGGGGTGATGCGGTCGATGGGCGGCATCATGCGCGGGCGGTTCGAGCGCAGCGTGCCGCTCTCGGCGTTGACGCGCAGGGTGAACTTGTCGCCGAGGGACTTCGGGAGGAGCTGCTCGGAATAGCGCAGCGCGCCGAAGATGCGGCGGTCGTTCGAGAAGGCGGGGTCCTGGCGGAACTTGGCGCGGTCCTCGAGGAGGGAGACGCGCAGCGCGAACTTTCCGGGGACCAGGACCTGGTTGTAATCGAGCGTGTTGCGGAAGCTGCCGTGGCTGCCGTAGGAGGACTCGACCTTGCCGGAGCTGCGGTCGAGGCGCGCGCCGATTGTAGTGGTATTGATGATACCGGCGGGACTGCCGACGCCGAAGAGGATCGAGTTGGGTCCGCGTTGCAGGTCGACGCGGTCGACGATGTAGGCGTCCCAAGGAATGTCGGTGAGGAAGTAGTCGCGGGTGTTGTCGGCCTCGTCGAGACCGCGCACGCGGGTGTTGGTGTTGGGGCGGGCGATCTTGCCGGCCTCGCTGGCGCCCTGGACGTTGCCGACGCCTGCGAAGTTGCCGGACATGCCGCCGACCTCGGTGTTGGTCTGGTACTGGAGGAGGCTTTCGTTGGAGGTCGCGCCGGTGTCCTTGAGGAACTGGGAGGTGACGACGCTCAGGCTGGAGGCGATGTCGCGCAGTTCGGTGCGCACGCGGGTGCCGCCGAGGGTGGAGGTGGCGGAATAGCCCGTGTCCTTGTCGCTGTTCACGACGAAGGGGGAGAGTTCAATGGTCTGCTCCTCGGCGGTGGAGGCAGCTTCGGGTGACTGGGGGGCGGGCACCTGGGCACTGAGGGCGGAGGCGGCGAGTGCGCATAAAATTGCAGGATAGATCCCGCAATGCTTCATTCCGTTGGTATTCATGGATTAGCTGGTTCTTTAGGCGTGATACCCTGCCTGAAAACCTGAAAAGGCAAGGCACCCGGACCGGGGTGTAGGGGGGAGGGGTATCTCAGGTTTTGACGGGCCAGCCTGCCCAATGATTGCATGAAATTGCAACGAAAAATTGTATGCTTTCCGGACGGATTTACGTAACTCGAATCCCGCCAATGCCCGCCGCCAAGGCCAGTTGCATTGAGGGACCACGTGCGGCACATAAAAGCAATAACCCACTTAATCAAAGCTATCTATATAAACCCAACTGTGATTTTGCCCCCCGGAAAATGATTACGACAAGCGCACTCCCCAGCCCATCAGTTGCATAAACCACGTACATTAAGTTCCGAAATTTTTAATGTGCGTGACCGCCCCTGTCTGCGCGGCTCCAGGCTCCCGCTCCCTGGGGGGGGCACAGAAGGGCGGACAGGCCCTCAATCACACCCGCGACAACGCACTGATCATCAAATTCTCAATATGCCAAATGGCATTTATTTACGATTTCCAAATAAAACCAATCCCGTTTTGATTGCAAAGAAGTGCAGCGTAGGTTTTGCCTGAATCAGCCTGCTTGCCGCAGCGCCCCACACCGGCACTCCCCCGGGTGCCGCCCCCTCGACCCTCGCTCCACCCTCCTCCCACCCCCAACCGCACGCTCCATGAAGCCTCTGCTCCTCCTGCTTTCAGTCCTGACCATGTCCTCCGCCTCCCACGCCGATGGCCGCCTCCTCTGGGGCGACGAATTCAACCAGGCCCCGGGCTCCCGCCCCCAGGCCTCCCATTGGACCTACGACCTCGGCTCCAACAACGGCTGGGGCAACAAGGAGCTCCAAGTCTACACCGACAAGCCCGAGAACGCCTGCATCGTCGAGGACCCCGAGGCGGGCGACGGCCGCGCCCTCGCGATCCGCGCCCTCAAGTCCGGCGACCACTACACCTCCGCACGCCTTAAGACCGAGGGGCTCTTCGGCATGACCCATGGCATCGTCGAGGCGCGCCTCAAGGTCCCCGCCGGCCAGGGCTTCCTTCCCGCCTTCTGGATGCTCGGCGACAACATCGCCAAGGTGGGCTGGCCCCTCTGCGGCGAGATCGACATCATGGAGGTGCTCGGCCACCACACCACCCGCTCCTACGGCACCCTCCACGGCCAGGGCTTCACCGCCGCCAACGCCCTCGGCAAGCCCTTCGACGCCCAGCCGGGAAAGAGCTACGACCGCAACTACCACGTCTTCAGCGTCGAACGACGCCCCGGTCGCATCACCTGGAAGATCGACGGCGTGGCCTACCACGAGCTCACTCCCGACAAGCTGCCCGCCGGCTCGCCCTGGGTGTA
>JAHFTI010000312.1 GCA_023265535.1 Opitutaceae bacterium | reverse complement strand
TGCGCTGCACCCAGCCCACGAAGGTCTCTATGGCGGGACTCACCACGAAGGCGACCATCGAGCCGCCAAACAGCACCATCGCCATGATGGCGATCACCTGCACCAGGGGGTCGCCCAGCCCGCGCGCCTTGTAGCTGACCAGCTCCACGCAGAGGTTCAGCATGAGCAGGCAGCAGGGCAGGACGTAATAGGAACGCAGGGCCTTGGCGCTTTTCATCGCGGGTGAAAATGCGCCTTTTTTACTGGTGCGCACTCACAAAGAGGGAATCCGCCGCCTTCGGTTGCCGTGGGCACCGCTTCCGTGTAGGTTTCCCCTCCAACACCAACACCATGCCGACCTACATCTACGAGACCATTCCGCAAAAGGAGGGCCAGAAGCCCAGCCGCTTTGAGGTGAAACAATCCATGTACGACGCCCCGCTCTCCACCCATCCCGAGACCGGCCAGCCCGTCCAGAGGGTGATCGCAGGCAGCGTGGGCATCATCACGCACTCCGCCCCCGCCCCGGCCCCCCGCAACGAAACCTGCTGCGGCGGTGTCGGCGGACCCGACTGCCACTGCGCCTGCGGCGATTCCTGAGCCTCAGAGCTCGTTGTATTTCTCCGCCCGGCCCTTCGCCTTCTCGACGGGGTATTTCAGGGCGTTTGCCTCCATCTTGGCCGTGATCGCAGCCGTCAGGTCGATCCCGGTCATGTTGGAAAACTCCATCGCATAGATGACGATGTCGGCGAGTTCGTCCTCGATGTCCTTGCGGCGCTTCGGCTCCCGCGCCCGCTCGGCGGAGGCGGCGGGATCGACCCAAAGGAAATGCTCCATGAGCTCGGCGGCCTCGGCCGCCAGGGCCATGCTGAGGTTCTTGGGAGCGTGGAACTGCTCCCAATCCCGGGCACGCACGAAGGCCTGAACACGCTCCTTGAGCTCCCCGATCGTGGTCGTCTTGTCCTGCTGTGTCATGACGGCACGCTGCCTGACACAGGGGCGGATCGCAACTGGGATCCGCTCCCACGCGATTCGGGCGCGCAAAAATCAGGCATCCCGACCCTCTCATTTTCAGGAAATTGCGCAGCACCCCCTTGAATTTCCAGTGCAGGTGGCCGTAACACAAGCTTCACACGGCAATCGTTTGTACCGACTTGGCACGCGACCTGCGGTGTGCATCTTATCGGCAACGACATCACAATGACACGCAGCTCCAAACATCTCCGCGGCACCGCCGGCACTTCGATCACGAAGGCCCTGGCGATCCATGCCCGCGTACCGATGTGCTCGTGCCGTTGCCACTGGGTCAAACAATCCAGCCACACGGGCTCCCCGATCTGAGACAGGCCACCCCAAGGCCGTTTGGATCAAATGCGAGAAGCAGGGAGTCCGGGAGCCAGAAGGCTCCGGTCCCCTCCGCTTCCGCTTTTTTTCACACCCGCAACACCCAGATTTTACCCTCTCCTTTTCCCAGATTTTCCCATGAACACGATCATCCACCACCTGGACACCCGCAGCAGCCGCTCCCGTGCCGCCGAGTCGACATCGGTCGACTTCCGTCACCCGAACTACGACTGCCGCGAGCAGGGCGGCGAGGTGCGCCTCGTGGTGTACGTCCCGGGGGTCGACCCCTCGGGCGTGGAGATCACCGCCAGCGGCCCCGACCTGGTGGTGACCGCCCGCAAGAGCCACTTCATCAGGACCAACTTCCGCGCCCTCCATCTCGAGGCCGCCCAGAAGGACTACCTGCTCAAGCTGCGCCTGGGCAAGGGGCTGGACTACTCCAAGCTCAACGCGGAGATCCATGACGGCATCCTCACGGTGACCGTGCCCAAGCTCGGCGCCGGCGGACCGCGCAGCCGCCTCGGCCTCGCCGCCTGAGTGTATCCACCCTGTCATTACGGGGGATTGCCGCACGCCTTCCCCGTAGTTTCCACGCTGGAGACTGCCGATCATCCTGCCGATGATCGGTACACCAACCAAGCACGACCATGCCCAGCATTCCCTTCACCCTTTTCGGCCAGAGCAACCGCATCACCCCGGGCGACACCGACACCGCCCCGCGCATCACCCCCCGCACCGACCTGCAGTGGGGACGCCCCCTTTTCCAGGCCCCGAGCCTGCCGACCCCGAACCAGCGTCTCGAGGAACTCCGCCTCAACAGCGAATTCCGCGCGAAGGACCGGTTCTCGCGTTGACCGGCCCGACGGCCCGTCCGCCCCGCCCCCAAAAAGGCGGGGCTTTTTCGCGTCCGGGGAGGGCGAGCACCCGCCCCTTGCCAGACCCCGCCACGACACGGAACCTGCGCACGGGCAGGGCCGGCCCGGGGACGGGTCTCAGACGCCGGCGCGGCTTGAGCGCAGGTTGGCGGCGGCCATGAAGTAGTTCTGGGCCGAGAAGCTCGGTGTGTCCGCGGGGCGCGCCACGGGCAGGTATCCACCGTGCGGATACAACTCGCGCGCGTTGATGTTGTCCTGCAGCTCCATGCCGAAGAGCTCCTCGCTGATCCAGCGGCGCAGGTCGGGCGAGTCGATGGGAAAGAGCACCTCCACGCGGCGGAAGAAATTGCGCGGCATCCAGTCGGCGCTGCCCGCCAGGTAGAGCGGCTCGCCGCCGTCGTTCTCGAAGTAGAAGGCGCGGGCGTGCTCGAGGTAGCGGCCCACGAGGCTGCGCACGCGGATGTTCTCGCTGAGGCCCTTCACCCCGGGCACCAGGCAGCAGGTGCCGCGCACGATCAGGTCCACGCGCACGCCCGCCTGGGAGGCGGCGTAGAGGCTGTCGATCGTGGTCTTGTCCACGAGGGAGTTCATCTTCGCGATGATGCGGGCGGGGCGGCCGTGCTCGGCGTTGTCCGCCTCGCGCGCGATGAGCTCCTGCAGGCGCTGGTGGCTGTTGTAGGGCGAGACGAGCAGCTGGCGGAAGGTCGGGCTGCGGCCCAGGCCGGTGAGGGTGTTGAAGAGGTAGGCGAGCTCGGCGGTGAGGCTCTCGCGGCTGGTGAAGAAACTCAGGTCGGTGTAGAGGCGGGCCGTGCGCGGGTTGTAGTTGCCCGTGCCCAGGTGGGCGTAGTGGCGCAGCACCTGGCCCTCGCGGCGCACCACGAGGCAGATCTTGGCGTGGATCTTGTGGCCGACCATGCCGTACACGACGTGCACGCCGGCCTCCTCGAGCTGGCGCGCCCATTGGATGTTGTTGGCCTCGTCGAAGCGGGCCTTCAGCTCCACCAGCGCGGTCACCTGCTTGCCATTGCGCGAGGCTGCGATGAGGGCGCGCACGATGGGTGAGTCGCCGCTAGTGCGGTAGAGCGTCTGCTTGATGGCGAAGACCTGCGGGTCGCGCGCGGCCTCCTCGACGAAGTCCACCACCGGCGTGTAGGAGTCGTAGGGATGGTGCAGGAGCACGTCCTGTCCGCGGATGGTGTCGAAGGTCACCTCGGGGTGCGTGAGCAGGAGCGAGGGCGCGGGCGTGAAGGCCGGGTGCTTGAGGTCGGGGCGGGCCAGGTCGGCCACGGCGTTCAGGCGGATCAGGCTGACCGGGCCGCGGATGCGGAAGACATACTCGTGGGAGAGGCGCAGGTGGTTGCAGAGAATGGAGAAGATCGTGTCGTCCACGCCCTCCTCGATCTCGAGGCGCACGGCGGCGCCCTTGCGGATGTTGCGCAGCTCGTCCTCGATGGTCTTGAGGAGGTTGTCCGCCTCCTCCTCGTCGATATAGAGGTCGCTGTTGCGCGTGACGCGGAAGGTGTGCGCGCCGATGAGGCGGTAGCCGGGGAAGAGCTCGCCGGCGAAGCTGCGGATCAGCTCGGTGAGGAAGAGGTAGCGGTGGGCGCTGCCGCCCTCGGTGTCCACGCGCACGATCTGCGGGAGGATCCAGGGCACGGGCAGGATCGCCACGAGGCGCTCCATCTCGGGAGTGTCGGGATTGTCGAGGGCTACGACTATGTTGATCGTCTTGTTGCCCAGCTGCGGGAAGGGATGGGCCTGATCGATGGCCAGGGGCGTGAGCACGGGCAGGACCTGCTCGCGAAAGTAGCTGCGCGCCCAGTTGGCCTCAGCCTCGCCCAGCTCCTCCATGGAGCACATCTCGATGCCCTCCTGCCTGAGGCTCGGCACGAGCTGCTCGTGCCAGCAGCGGTACTGGTCCTCGACGAGGGTGGCCACGACGGAGTGGATGCGGCGCAGCTGCTCGCGCGGAGGCAGGCCGTCGACACTGGGCTCGACGATGCTGTTCTCGACCTGCTCGATGAGGCCCGCGACGCGGATCTCGAAGAACTCGTCGAGGTTGGAGGCCACGATGGCGAGGAAGCGGACGCGCTCGAGGAGCGGGTGGCGCTCGTCGTTGGCCTGCTCGAGCACGCGGCGGTTGAAGGCCAGCCAGCTGAGTTCGCGGTTGAAATAGGCGCTGCGCTCGCGGCGGATGGGGGTGACACCGGGATTCTTGCGACTCTTCGGGATACGCACGGTCTCCGCGGTGTCGACGATGCTGGTCACGGGATCGTTCCCATTGGAGGCGGGCTGCTGGGGGGCGGCCTTGGGTTGCCTGCGGGACTTGGCTGCAGGAGCCGCCTGGGGCGCGGAAGCCAGGGCCGGGGCCGGGACTGGCCTGGACTTGGCCTTGGCCTTGGCCTTGCGAGGGGAGAGTTTCGCCTTCACGGGCGGGAGGGAGGCGGGGACCGGGGGCGGCTGCGCGGGCGGAACAGGCTGCGGCTTGGACTTGCGGTTCGCGGACTTCACCGGGGCCAACTTCACGGGAGAGGGTTTTACGACAGCCTCCAAAGCGCTGCCTTCAGGCTTCGATGGCCTGGCCGGCTTGGAAGCGGCGCGGCCCTTCGCTGCGGAGAAGGGCGATGGCTGGGGCAGCTTGCCGTCGGACTTGTCCTGGGCAACAGGTGCAGGCGTGGCCTCCGTCACGGGCTTGGCTGCGGGAGCCTTGCGGACGGATTGGGTGGCTTTGCTGGACTTGCGGACCTGTTTCGGCATGCGGAATAAGATAGTTCAGATTGGTGTGGGCACAAGGCCCTCCCGATTCCAGTGAAGAATGGCAGTTTGCACATTTGTAACACTTGCCGGGGAGATCCAAGCAAAAGCGGCCAAAGCCTTTGCTTCCGCCCGGGAAACCCACATCCTTGCACAGCATCCGGATGCGGCGGCGCCGGGCCGGGCTCGTGAGTGACAGGGGGGAGGCCTCCCTGTTCCGCAGGCCCCCCACCCCGCCCGCAACGCCCTAAGCCATGGATTCCAACACCGCTCCCTCAGCCCACTCAAGTCTCCCCTCATCGACCATCGATTGGGGCCGCACCGGCTACGAGGACGCGTGGCACCGCCAGGAGGAGCTCGTGGCGCGGCTGGTGGCGGGCGAGGCCGGGGACACCCTGGTGTTCACCGAGCACAATCCGGTGTACACGATCGGACTGCGGTCGGGCGCGGAGAAGAACCTGGTCTGGGGTGAGGAGCACCTCAGGCGAGCGGGCATCGAGGTGGTGAAGACCAACCGCGGCGGAGACATCACCTACCATGGGCCGGGGCAGATCGTGGGGTACCCGATCGTGAGCCTGGAACCGCGGCGCGACCTGCACGTGTACCTGCGTTTCCTGGAGCAGGTGATGATCAATTCCGTCGGCTGCCTCGGGCTGGCGGCGGCGCGCAACCCGGGCAAGACCGGCATCTGGCTGGGCAAGCGCAAGATCGCGGCCATCGGAGTGGCCGTGAGGCGCTGGGTGGCGTATCACGGCTTTGCACTGAACGT
>JAHFTI010000311.1 GCA_023265535.1 Opitutaceae bacterium | reverse complement strand
GGCCCAGGACGTCGTCCGGAACCGGATGCGGCGGCCTCAGGGTCGAGGCGTGGCACAGGCGGACAAGGAGCCATTCTCCCGCCGGCGCGGTCCAGGTCAGTTCACCCGCGGCATTCATGTGGCTGGTCAGGTCGAGGACCTCGCCGACTGGAACGGGCGTCTTGTCGGCAGGCACGGCGAGCACGGCCACGTCATGGAATTCCTGGATCTTGCGCCCGGTGGCGCCCCAGCCTTCGTCGGCAACGAGGGCGGGTGCGGGAAGGCGGACCTGGCACACGGAGCCTCCGGTGATGCGCAGGCTGCTGGAGAGGAGTTGCTGCATGCTGCGCTTCTCGTCGATCCACGGGCCGCCGGTGGTCGAATAGCCAACGGTGTTGTGGAGGCCGAGCTCCAGTCCCAGGCGTTTCGCCTCACTCGCGGCGTGGCGGAGTGCCTCCCAGTACTTGGGGCTCCGGTAGGTCTGGTCCGGCCACGGGTTGTTGAGGGTCGGTGCGTGGCTTTCCATCACCGAGGAGCTGATGTTGAACACCGTCGCCCCTCCGATGCCCTCCTCCTTCATGGCCTCGAGATCCTTGGTGATGCCCTCCTTGGAGAAATTGGAGCCCAGCCAATGCCACCAGACGTAGGGGCGGGAGCTGACCGGGGGATTCTGGAAATCGCGCTCGAGGGACGAAGGGTCTGCCGCCTGGGTGCAGGACGTGGCCACTGCAGTGAGTAGCGCACACAGACAGGTGAAGGCCGTCTTCCTTGATCCCAAAATAGGGGCGCGAGGAGACTTCGGGCTGGGGTAGTGCTTGCCGATCATGGCCCAACCCTAGGCATAAGTGCGCAGCGACGAAATGCTTCTTCTGTTAAACCGTTCACCTGAAGCGTTATTGTGCGGCACCGGGCGCAACGGCGCTGTTAGCCTGCCCGGTGAACGCTTTGAATTTTGGGTGATCGAAAGCTGCGGTCGCCTCCCCTTGACTAATGAATACACCCACACGCACGACGTTTTCCCGTTGCGCACTCCTCCCTTCAGGTCCGGCTCCTAAGTCGCCGGGTTTTCCCATGAGCCTCCGCATCCTTACCCCCTTCCTCCTTTTCACGCTTGGCCTGCTGTTTTCCCTGCGGCATTCCCTGGCGGCTGAGTCCCTGAGCTTGGACGGCACCTGGGCCTTCACCATCAATGCAGCGCAGCTGGGGAGGCCGGCCAGCGAGTGGGACAGCCTTGTGGTTCCCGGAAACTGGGATGTCCGCAATGAGTATGCCCAGCACAGGGGAAAGGGCTGGTATCAGCGGAGTTTTTCCGTGCCGAAGTCCTGGCGGGGAAAACGTGTGCGCCTGGAATTTGGCGCGGTGTATGAGAGCGCGCAGGTCGTCCTGAATGGAGTCACCCTGGGGCAACACCGTGGTGGCTACACGCCCTTTGGCTTCGATGTCACGGAGAACCTCGAGTGGGACGGGCCTAACCTCCTCACGGTGTGTGCGGACAATTCCTTCAAGCGGGGCGCTTGGTGGGCCTGGGGCGGCATCAGCCGCAGTGTCTCGCTGGTGACCTCCGGTGATATCCGCGTGGGCTGGCAGCACATCACGGCAACGCCCGACCTCGAGCGCGGAACCGCCACCGTGCAGGTGGACACCTGGGTCGAGAACCAGTCCGGCACCCCGCAGGACTGCGAGATTGAGACGCAGGTCTGCCTTGGTGGCACCCAACAGGCCGTTCAGCTGAGAACGGAAAAGCTCAAGGGCCGCGAAGCCAGGAAGATCAGTTTCACCCACCGTCTCGAGAGGGGCGTCAAGCTCTGGCATTTCGATCACCCCGCCCTGTACCAGGCGCGCGTGGTGGTGCGTGTCAACGGACAGGTTCAGGAGAGCCGCGAGGACCGTTTCGGAATCCGCAAGATCGAGGTGCGTTCCGAAGGGTTGTTCCTAAACGGGGAGAAGGTCTCCCTCAACGGCTTCAATCGTGTCCATGACCATCGGGCCTACGGCAACACGGAGCCCGAGCACCTCATTCGTCAGGATGTCGACCGCATGAAGCAGCTTGGCGCAAATTTCATGCGCATCATGCACGCCCCGTCGGCGCCCAATCTCCTCGATTACCTCGACGAGAAGGGAATGCTGATCTTCGGCGAGATCCCGGTCTGGGGTGGCGGAGACCCGAACATGGTTCCCGGCAATCCGCTGACGACACAATGGCTCGAGGAAATGATCGCCCGCGATTTCAACCATCCCTGCATCATCGGCTGGAGCGTCGGCAATGAGTTGCTGGAGCACAAGGACTACGTCGTGAGCATGCTGAAGGTCGTGCGCCGTGCCGACCCGGGACGCCTGGCTTCCTACGTGAGCTTCTCGGGTGCCCGTGACGTCTACGACGCCCACAACGACCCGATCACGGAATCGGACCTGATCATGTACAACGTGTACACCCCCAATCCCGCCGGGATTGTGCGCACGCTGAACGCAAAATGGCCGGGGCGGCCGGTGTTTCTTTCCGAGTACGGCATCAAGCAGTTCGGCGAACGCCTTGAGTCTGACATTCCCGCCGTTGTCGAAAGCTGGACCACCCTGCGCGACATGCCCGGCCTGATCGGCGCAGCCCTCTGGACCTACAACGACTACAGGAGCGATTACCCCGGGTCCTCCCCCTCGCAGCTCAGGTCCTGGGGTGTGGTGGACCAATGGCGCAATCCGAAGGCCGCGGCCGGATCCTGGCGTCGGCTCTCCGCGCCCGTGGCAAGGCTTTCCATCACGGCCGAGGGCATCGAGCTGGTTCCGAGGGGCGTCAGGGAAGTCCCCTCGTATTCACTGCGCGGATACCGGCTGGTCTGGACCGCGCTCGACGAGTCCGGGAGTTTCCTTGCCGGTGACATCATCGACCTGCCCGAGGTCGCCCCGGGCTCCAAGGCGCTCCTGTTTCCCCTGCCCGCCGCGGCACGGACGGGTGCACGCCTGGCCGTGCAGCTGCTCAGCCCCGTCGGGTACAGCGTGGCGGAGGCGGGGGCTCCGGTCTGCCTGTCCCGCTGCCTGCGTGCACCCGTGGTCCCGGCCCCCGGGGATTCCAAGGCCGAACTCATCGCCCGGGTGCTTCCCCTGGACCGCTCCTGCATGGTCGGCTATTACAACCGCAAGGGTGACACCGGGTGCTCGGTCGAGGTCAGGGAGGCGGGCGCCGCGCCCACGCGTATCATAAAGTCGGATACGCTGGGCGCCGTGCTGGTGACCGGCCTGGAGAACGGGCGCAGCTACGAGTTGCGCCTCCGGTGCGAGGCCCCTGGAGGCGCGTCGGAGTGGTCCTCCCCCAGGGTCGTTGTCCCGGACGGCGGCAGGCCGCCGTCCTCGCCCTCCGTCCGGCTCGCGTTTGCGGCCTCGGGCCGCGTGGCTGTGTTCCTTGCTCCGGTGGACAAGGCGATCGCCTACCGTATCCGCTGGGGTGCGCTTCCCGAGGAGTCCCTGCTCGTCAGCCAGGCCGAGCCAGGCCCGGTCCTCCTGCCCGAGCCTGCAACGGGGCGGATCAGCACCGTGTCCGTGAGCGCGGTGGGTGAGGCCGGTGAATCCAGCCCCTCTGCTCCCTTCACGGTCAGGCGCCAATAGATGCTGTGTGAGATGGGTTTTACCAAGATGAAAAAGCTGCTGCTCCTGTGTGTTGTTCCCCTCCTGCTCTGGGGGGCGGAGGTCCGCCCCGCCCTTTCCGAGGCCGAGCCCGTGCCGCTCTCCTCGGTGCGTCTCCTCTCCGGTCCTTTCAAGGAACGCCAGGAGCTGATGATGCGGGAACTCCTGTCCTATGACCCCGACCGCCTCCTGCACAATTTCCGCGTCAATGCGGGGCTGCCCTCCACGGCAGCGCCCTATGGCGGTTGGGAACACCCCACGGTGGGGCTGCGGGGGCACCTCGTGGGCCACTACCTGAGTGCCTGCGCGCAGATGTACGCGGCCACCGGGGACGAGCGTTTCGCTCAACGCGCGACGGACATGGTGACGGCCTTGGGCCGTTGCCAGGATGCACTTGGAAACGGCTACCTCTCCGCCTTTCCCGCCGACACCTTTGATGTGCTGGAGACGAAGTTTTTCGATGGCATCTGGGCTCCCTACTACACCATTCACAAGATCATGGCGGGTCTGCTCGACTGCCATGAGTACACGGGCAACCGTCAGGCCTTGGATATCGCCGCCGGCATGGGCCGGTATTTTGGGAAGCGCCTGTCGCGTCTCTCACCCGAGGCGATCGAGAAGATGACGCGCACGGATTACAAGGGCAACCCGGTCAACGAATACGGAGGCATCGCTGCCTCCTTGTTGGAACTGTACCGCCGCACGGGCGAGGCCGGCCACCTGCAGTCTGCCCGCCTCTTCTTCAGGCCGTGGTTTGTGGAGCCACTGGCCGGCAACGTGAACCGGCTGGCCGGGCTTCATGCAAACACGCACATCGCCCAGGTGCACGCCCTTGCCCAGGACGCCTGGCTTACCGGCGAGCGCGGGCACGAACGGGCGGCCCGCAATTTCTGGCGCATGGTGACCAGGGATCACTCGTTTGTGTACGGAGGCAACGCCTTCGACGAGAAGTTCGGCCAGCCGGGCGTGGAGGCCGCCGCCCTCACGGACATGGGCGGGGAAAGCTGCAACACCTACAACATGCTCAAGCTGACCGGGCTTCTTTTGCGCATGTCCCCCTCGGGCGAGTATGCGGACTACCTGGAGCACGCGCTCTACAACCACATCCTTGCCTCGATCGCCCCCGACACAGGCCAGACCTGCTATCACCTGGGCGGCCTTCCCGGCCACTTCAAGGTGTATGGGACCAAGACCGAGAGCATGTGGTGCTGCACGGGCACCGGCATGGAAAATCCGCCGCGTTATGCCGAAGCGGCATATTACCAGTCACGCGACCGGCTGTGGATCAACCTCTACCTGCCTTCGCGCGTCAAGGTGGCCGGGCTCGGCCTGGTCCTGCGACAGGACACCGCCTTTCCCGAGAGTGAGTCGGTCCGGTTCATCGTGGAGGAGGCTTCCGGTGCCGAGCTGGGCCTGCTTTTCAGGCTGCCTTCGTGGCTGGCGGCCAGCCCGTCGCTCAGCGTGAACGGACGTTCCCTGGATCCCGCGACATTGCCAGCCAGGGACGGCTATCAGGAGCTGCGCGCCAAGTGGAAACGCGGCGACATCATCGTGCTCACGCTTCCCATGAACCTGCGCGTTCGTCCGTCCATGGATGATCCCAAGGTGGTCTCCTTTTTCCATGGCCCCATCCTGCTTGCGGGATGCCTGGGCAGGCACGGAATGGAGGGCGGCGACGTGGGCCACATGCCGGGACACTTTCATGCGCAGGCCCAGGTCCGGGTGCCGGTGCCAGCCCTTCCGGCGCCGGCCTCGGGAAACTGGCTTCGCGTGGGTGAGGGCTCGCTTTCCTATCAGGTCAGGCTGGGCAAGGAGGGTGAATCCCTCCTCCTGAAGCCCTTTCACGAGGTGCATCATGAACGCACCGCCGTGTACTGGAGCCTGCAGCCCTAGGCCGGGTTTGTGTGGACGTAGGCAGGGCTTCCCCTCAAGGGAAACCCTGCCGTCCGAGGCCATCAGGGCTGGCTGAAGAGCTGGAACTACGAAAGGTCCGGCCGCCCGGAGGCCGTAACGCTCAGGCGGAACTGGTCCGATTCCGAGCCCATCGAGAGCACCGCGGAAAGCTGGTTGCCGATGGTCGTGCCCTCTGCGGCGGTCTTCCAGCCTTGGGCGGTCTTGTATTCAATTTT
>JAHFTI010000310.1 GCA_023265535.1 Opitutaceae bacterium | reverse complement strand
GGGGGTGGGGGGGAGGGGACCTCGCCCGACACGTCGACCCATGATTGGAGTGTGCGGGAGGAGGCGTGCAGGAAGCCCAAGGTGGCGTTGGGGAACTGAGAGTGGGAGGTCACGGACCGGGTGAAGGTGATCCATTCGCTGTTGGTCACCTCATCGCTGGCCTCGACGAGAGCGCGGCTGGCTGCGAGCACGGCCTCGACCGCCTGAAGGTGCAGGTCGGTGATGGCCTTGGCGTGGGAGAGGGTCCTTCCCCAGCGGGCCTCTTCGGCGGCGGAGGTCTCCCTGAGCACCTGCCGGACCCCGAGCCAAGTCAGCGTCAGGCCGGTCATGAGTACCATGACAGCCAGATACTTCCATCGGTGGAGATAGCGGTGGGCGGAACGCATCAAGGAGGAGGGGGGGGCGGAATTCAGTTCTGACATCGGCACCTTTTGCCGTCGACCAAGCTGTGAGTGCAGAAATACGGATGCCTGAGCGTGTTGATTTGGTGTTGAGCCGGAGAAGGGGGCCGGGAAGATGTTGGGCCCGCCGCATGCCCAGCATTCGCATACTGCCCGACCGAGTTGCCAATCAGATCGCCGCCGGCGAGGTGGTGGAGCGTCCCCAGGCGGTGATCAAGGAGTTGGTGGAAAACGCCTTGGACGCCGGTGCCACCCGCGTGGAGGTGGAGTTCAGCCACGGCGGCCGTTCGATGATGCGCGTGGAGGACAATGGTTGCGGCATGTCGCGCGAGGACGCTTTGCTATGCCTGGAGCGGCATGCCACGAGCAAGATCATCGAGGCGGATGACCTGAACCGGCTCGGCTCGTATGGTTTCCGCGGGGAGGCCCTGCCGTCCATTGCCAGCGTGTCGCGTTTCACGCTGCAGACCAGGCCGCAGGGAAGCGAGTCCGGCACGGAGGTGCTGGTGAATGGCGGCCGGCTCCTGCATGTGCGCGACTGCGGACGTCCGGTGGGGACGAGGATCGAGGTGGCCCAGCTCTTTCATCCGGTGCCCGCGCGGCGCAAGTTCCTCAAGACGGACCAGACGGAGGCGGCGCACATCGTGCAATGCGTGCGCCTGTATGCGCTGGCCTGTCCGGGGGTGTCGTTCACGCTGATCGAGGACGGCCGCGTGCTGTTTCGCTCTCCGGAATGCCCCAGGCTGCTCGACCGCGTCGGGGAGATCTTCGGCCGTCACTTCACGGCGGACCTGGTGCCGATCGAGGTGCGCGAGGGCGACATGGTCCTGCGCGGACTCATCGGCAAGCCGGTGGCGGCGCGGCCCACGCGGCATGAGATGATCAGCTTCATCAACGGGCGCCCGGTGGACAGCCGCACGGTGAACTACGCGATCGTGGAGAGCTACCACGAGTATATCGCGAAGGGGCGTTATCCCATGGCATTCCTGTTCCTGGAGATCGATCCGGCGGCGGTGGACGTGAACGTGCATCCCGCGAAGCGTGAGGTGCGCTTCAGGAGCGAGCCGCAGGTGAGGTCCTTCATCATCCGCGCGATCCTGCAGCGCCTGCGCGAGCTGGGGCAGGCGGCCTCACCGCTGCTGGGCGCCCAGACGGAGCCGGCACGGCAGGCAGAGGCGGGTGGTGTGCAGCCGCCTGGCTCCGCGCCGGTGGCCGGCGGGGCTGCCGAGGCCGCGGGCCCAGGAGGCCAGGCGCAGGGAATGCAGCCGGCGCCTGCGGCCACGGTGTCGGCCTTGGATGCGGCGGGACGCGTCATCAAGGTGCCCGCGTTCAGCGCTGGACTGGAAGCCGCGGCGGCGGACCGCTTGCCCGGTGCGGGTGTTTCGTCCGCCACCCCGCAACAGCCGATCCCGTCGCCGAGGCAGGCGGCGCCGGTCCTGACCGCCTGGCGTTTCATCGGGCTGGCGCAGGGCAGCCTGGCCTTGTTCGAGGCGCCTGGCGGCCTCGTCGTCCTTGACCGGCGCTCGGCCTTGGAACGCATCTGGTACGAGCGGCTGCTTGCGCAGCACGGCACGGGGGCCCTGGCGGTGCAGCGCCTGCTGCTGCCCTCGACGCTCGAGCTGGATCCGGTGGCCAGTGCGCTGGTGAAGGATCGCCTGGGTTTTGTGCAGGCGCACGGCTTTGAGCTCGTGGAATTTGGCAGGAATTTCTTCCGCATCGAGGCCGTGCCCGACTGGATGGAGCCGGGGGATGCGGTGGATTTCATACGTGAGCTGGCCGGGGCCCTCAGGGACGGGCGTTTCCAGGGGCGCGATGAGCGCGTGTGGCACGAGGAGTATGCCCGCCTGGCTTCGGCGAAGGCGGTGCGGCTCTCGCAACGTGCAGGAGAAGCCGAGATGCTCGGACTGTTACGTGATCTTTTCCTTACGCGCGCGCCACTTACAAGTCCGCAGGGGCGGGCCACCTATTTCGAGCTCAGTCAAGGCGAACTGGCCCGACGTCTGCAAATCTAAGAAATCTCGGGTTTTCAGGCCTTGGCACGGATTCTGTTAAGCCTAGGCTTTGGGACTCTTTCAGTTGACCGATATAAATGGCAGTCCGGAACCATATTCCAACAACATCCATGCCGACCAAGCCCACAGCAAAGACCAAGAAGCAGCCCGCGCCCACCCCTCCGACGGACATTGCCCGCCGGAATCCAGGGGACACGCGTCCCCAGGTGCTGAGCTCCCTGATATTGCGACACCTGAAGTCCACGCTGGCTCGCGACCCGAAAACCGCGACCACGCGCGACTGGTGGATCTCGACGGCAATGGCCGTGCGCGACCACATCCTCGAGCGTTTCATCCATACCCAGGGGTATCACAACGAGCAGAATGTCAGGCGCCTGTATTACCTTTCCCTTGAATACCTGATGGGTCGCCTCCTGGGCACCAATCTCCTCAACACCGGCCTCTATGAGGACACGGTCGAGGCCGTGCGTTCGCTGGGCAAGGAGTTCTCCACGATCCGCTCCGCCGAGGAGGACATGGGCCTGGGCAACGGCGGCCTTGGGCGCCTTGCGGCCTGCTTCCTGGATTCGCTTGCCACGCACGACTACCCGGCGATCGGCTACGGTATCCACTACGAGTTCGGCCTCTTCAAGCAGGAGTTCGTGAACGGCCATCAGGTGGAGCATCCGGACAACTGGATCATGTACGGCGACCCGTGGGAAATCGTGCGCCCCGAGTACACGCTCGAGGTGAAGCTCTACGGCGAGGTCGTGAATGAGTTCGACGACTCCGGCAACTATCGTCCGCGCTGGGTAAACACCAGCTCGGTGCTGGGCATTCCCTACGACATTCCGATCGTGGGCTTCGGCACGGAGACCGTGAATTTCCTGCGCCTCTGGGGCTCGAAGGCCACCAATGAGTTCGACCTGGCGACGTTCAACCGCGGCGGCTACGTCGACGCGGTTGCGGAGAAGGCGCGCGGCGAGACCATCTCGAAGGTGCTTTACCCGAATGACAAGACGGAGAACGGCAAGGAGCTGCGCCTGGTGCAGCAGTACTTCTTCGTGACCTGCTCGCTGCGCGACATCATCCGTCGCCATCGCAAGCATGCGACCAACAGCTGGGACAATTTCCCCGAGAAGGTGGCCATCCAGCTCAACGACACCCATCCCGCTGTGGCGATCGCCGAGCTGCAGCGCATCCTCATCGACGAGGAGAACATGAGCTGGGACGAGGCGTGGGCCATCGTGACCAAGACCTTTGGCTACACGAACCACACGCTGCTGCCCGAGGCGCTCGAGAAGTGGGGCGTCGCGCTGTTTGCGCGCGTGCTGCCGCGCCATCTCCAGATCATTTACGAGATCAACCGCCGCCTGATGGATGCCTGCGACCTGCACTGGCCGGGCAACCACGAGAAGAAACGCATCTGCTCGATCATCGAGGAGGCCGGCGAGAAGTCGGTGCGCATGGCCAATCTCGCCGTGGTGGGTTCACATGCCGTCAATGGCGTGGCCGAGCTGCACAGCGAGCTGCTCAAGAAGAACCTCTTCCCCGAGTTCGATGAACTCTACGCGGGCAAGTTCCAGAACAAGACCAACGGCATCACGCCGCGCCGCTGGCTGTTGAAGGCCAATCCGCGCCTGGCCAGCCTGATCACCGAGACCCTCGGCAGCGATCTCTGGGCGCGCGAACTGGACGAGCTGCGCAAGCTCGAGCGCTACGCCAGCGACGCCTCCTTCCGCAAGCGTTTCATGGAAGTCAAGCGCGAGAACAAGAAGGCCCTGGCCGCGACGATCGAGAAACACTGCGGCATCGTGGTGTCGCCCGATGCGCTCTTCGACGTGCAGATCAAGCGCCTGCATGAGTACAAGCGCCAGCACCTGAACCTGCTGCACATCCTCGCGCTGTACCGCCGCCTGCTGCAGAATCCCTCGCTGCAGATCCATCCCCGCGTGTTCGTTTTCGCGGCGAAGGCGGCGCCCGGCTACGACCTGGCGAAGAACATCATCCGTGCGATCAACATCATTGGCGACCACATCAACCACGACGAGCGCATCCGTGGCATGATCAAGGTGGCGTTCCTGCCGAACTACCGCGTGTCGCTCGCCGAGCGCATCATTCCCGCAGCGGATCTGTCCGAGCAGATCTCGACGGCGGGCAAGGAGGCCTCGGGCACGGGCAACATGAAGCTCTCGCTCAACGGCGCCCTGACGATTGGCACCCTCGATGGTGCGAACGTGGAGATCCAGGAGGAGGTCGGGCCCGAGAACATCTTCATCTTCGGCATGACCGTGGATGAGGTGACGGCCCTGCGCAACAAGGGCTACAACCCCTGGGATTACTATCACCGCGACGAGGAGCTGCGTGCCATCATCGACTGGCTCGGTTCCTCGTTCTTCACACCCTCCGAGGGCGCGGCGTTCTCGCAGCTGCACCACAGCCTGCTGGATGGCGGCGATCCCTTCATGGTGCTCGCCGACTTCCGCGCCTACTCGGATGCGCAGGCCCGCGTGGATGCTGCCTACCGCGACCCGGATCGCTGGGCGCGCATGGCGATCCTGAACACGGCCCGCATGGGCAAGTTCTCGAGCGATCGCACCATCGCCGAGTACGCGGCCGACATCTGGAACCTGCCGCAGGTCGCGATTCCGCCGCTGGCACCCTGAGTGAAGGTGGCGTGACAAACAAAAGGCCGGACCCGCGAGGGACCGGCCTTTTTTTGCGCAGCTGCGCGCTCAGATGCTGAAGTCCTCGGGGAAGCGGTGGCCGCGGCGCAGGCGCAGGAGCACGCGGTGACCGGGAGCGATGCCGAATTCGCGCAGGGACTCGCGGCTGATCTCGGCCTCGATGAGCTCGGCGCTGCCCTGGCTGCGCAGGCAGCTGACGCGGGCGACGGGGCCGGCGGAGTGGATGTCCTGCACGACGGCGATGGCGCCCTCGCGGTCGTCGGTGGCGGGGAGCACCTCCACGTCGTGGGGACGCACGTAGAGGGTGCGCGAGCCACCCTGCTCGAAGGCGTCGGCGTTGGAGAAGCCGTGGAGCGGGTACTGGATGCGGTTCACGTTGCCCAGGAACTCGTACACGAAGGGGGAGGCGGGGTGGTCGTAGACGGCCTGCGGCGTGCCGACCTGCTCGATGCGCGCCTTGTTCATGACGACGACCTCGTCGGCCATCTCGAGGGCCTCCTCCTGGTCGTGGGTGACGAAGAGGGTGGTGAGGTGGACCTCCTCGTGGAAGCGGCGCAGCCAGCGGCGGAGTTCCTTGCGGACCTTGGCGTCGAGGGCGCCGAAGGGCTCGTCGAGGAGGAGCACGCGGGGTTCGACGGCGAGGGCGCGGGCAAGGGCCAC
>JAHFTI010000309.1 GCA_023265535.1 Opitutaceae bacterium | reverse complement strand
TTAATCCTCCCCTTCAGGGCGCGGGCGTGCACCATGCGGGAATGGCACTGCTTGGCAAACGCAACGAACTGCGCGTACTGCGCATCGCGACACAGGGACTCTATCTCAACGCCGAAAACTTCGGCGACGTGCTCATACCCAACCAGTACGTGCCGCCCGGCACGAAGGTGGCGGATGTCCTGGACGTGTTCCTTTACTGCGACTCCGACGACAGGCTGATCGCGACCACCGTGAAGCCCTTTGCGGAGGTCGGCGACTTCGCGTGCCTGCAGGTGGTGAGCGCGGACGAGCGCATCGGCGCCTTCCTCGACTGGGGCCTGAACAAGGACCTGCTGCTGCCCATCCGCGAGCAGGTGCACCGGGCGCGCGCCGGCGACTGGGTGGTGGTCTATGTGCGCATCGACGAGCTGAGCAACCGCATCGTGGCCACGCAGCGCCTCAACCGGCACCTGAACCTCACGCCCGCGACCTACCGCGAGGGGGAGAAGGTGAAGCTCATGATCATGGAGAAGTCCGAGCTGGGCTACAACGCGATCATCGAGGGCAAGCACCGCGGGCTCCTCTACGACACGGACCTGCGCGTGAAACTGTTCGTGGGGCAGAAGGTGGAGGGATATGTCCGCCGCGTGCGCGAGGACGGGAAGATCGACCTTGCCCTGGATCCGGCGGGCCACGGGCGCATCGCCCCGCTGGCGGACCGTGTGCTTGAGGAGTTGCAGGCCAAGGGCGGCCGCCTGCCGCTGGGCGACGAGAGCAAGCCCGAGGACATCCGCGCGGTGTTCGGGGTGAGCAAGAAGTCCTTCAAGCAGGCGATTGGGACACTTTTCAAGGCACGCAAGATCGTCATGATCGAGGGCGGCATCGCCCTGCCCATCGACCAGGAATCGGCGGGAGAGAAGCGCGAGGCGCAACGCCAGAGGGAGCTGGGCGCGAAGACAAACGAGGGCTACAGGCTCGAGAAGAAATGGGAAAAGCCCACGGGCCCGGTGCGCCCCAAGCGCGCCCCCGAGGAGAAAACGAGCCAGCGGCCGATCTTCAAGCCGGTGAAGCCCGGCGCCGAGGGAACGCAGCAGAAGTGAGTCGGGGGGACTGGACGGCCAGTTGCTCTTGACTTGTCCTCGGAGCTTGGGACGCTGCGGCACCGTCGCGATGAAGGGCCTGTTCCGAATTCTCTGCTGGGTGCTGGTGCTCCTCTGGGTGCCGGTGACCGTGCATTGTGACCTGGAATTCCTGGGCCTCAGCGAGGAGCACTGCGACTCCGGCGACTGTTCGGCGGGCGAAGCCTGCGCAGAGGACCTCTGCGCGCAGGTGGAGGACGGTGCCTATCGCCCCGTCGATCACGACCTGAGAGTCTTCGCACCCGAGATGATGGCCTGTTCCTGCCTGCTGTGCGTGGAACAGGTGCTCTCTCGCTTGGAAACGATCGTGGAAACGCCTCCGCCGGCCTGGGAAACGCCCAGGGACTGGGTGGTGGCATGGCAGTTCACGCGCCGCGCGGCTCCCTCGCCGCGGGCCCCGTCCTGCGCCGCCTGAACAGCTCCCCAGTGAGCTGAGTCCACGCGCTGCGTGCACGCCTTGTGCACCGGCATGCACGCACCCGGGCCCCTGGCCTGGTCCGTGCCCCCAGCTACCCGTCCCCCCTGTCCCCTTCCCCGTCCGCGCACTCTCACACTCCAAGCACCTTTCAATGAACGCATCCCACCTTTCACACCGACTCCTGGCCTTCGGCGCCGCCGTGCTGCTCCAGGCGGCAGCCTTGGGCGCCGCGACCGGAGAACCGCTCTCACTCGAGGAGGCGCTGCGCCTCGCGCTCGAAAACAACCCACGCCTGCGCGCCCAGAGCGAACGCCTGGAGGCGGGGGCGGGCCGGGCCGCCCAACTGCGCCGCTGGTCGAATCCCGAACTGTCCTTCGAGGCGGAGGACTGGCCCCGGCAGGGCGGTCGCGGGTTCCGTGATGCCAAGCAGACCGTCGGCATCAGCCAGACCATTCCCCTCCCCGGGAAAAAGGCTCTCGACCGGGAGATCGGCGCTGCGGCGCAGCGCGGGGGGCAGGCCGGGCTGGAGGCCTTCAGACTCGAGCTGAGGCGCGAGCTGAAAATCGCCTACGGCAGGGTGCTGGTGGCGGAGCGCTCGCTGGAGGTCACCGAGAAGCTGCACCGCGTGGCGGCCGAGGCGGCGCGCGCGGCCCAGGGTCGGGTGAGGGCGGGCGCCGGGGCCCTGCAGGAGCAGCTGCGCGCCGAACTTCTTGAGGAGCAGGCAGGGGCGTCGGTCACGGAGCAGCGCTCCGCGCTGGGTGCTGCGCGTGGAGCCCTTGCGACGCTGCTGGGCCAGGACGACCTGGGGGAGCGCCCGCTGACCGGGAAGCTGCCCGAAACGGCGGACGAGACGCTGCTGCGCGCCGCGGAGGGGGGCCTGGGCAGGCACCCGTCGCTGGGGGCGGCCGAGGCTGAGCGCGACAGGACGGAAATGGCGCACCGGCGGGCGCGACTCGAGACGGTACCTGATCCCAGCGTGGGTCTGAGCGCCGGGCGTGTGGGCAGCACGGGGGAGAGTATCATCGGGGTGCGGATCTCCGTGCCGCTGCCCATACTGGATGGCGGTGCGGCACGGCGGCAGGAGACGCGTGCCGAGGCAAACGCCGCGGTGGCCGAGCTGCGCGCAACGCGCCAGGCGCTTGAGCGGGAGAGGGCGACCGCCCTGCAGCGCTACCGCCTGGCCCTGCAGCAGTGCGAGTTGTTCCGCACGCGGCTGCTGCCCAAGTCAGGGGAGGCCACGCGCCTGGTTTCGCTCGGCTTTGAACAGGGCAAGTTCGGCATCAACGACCTGCTCGAGACCCAGCGCACCCACAGCGAGCTTCAGCTCGGCCACCTTGGCAAGCTGCAGGAGCTCAACGAGGCCCAGGCGACGCTTGAGGCCCTCTGCGGCGCAGCGACAACCACGGGCGCAGCCCCCGACAGGCAGGGCTGAGGCCGTTCGGCACACCACAGAAGAAAACACGTATCCAATAATCTATTACACGACATGAAAAAGATCCATTTTTCCACCCTTCCTGCTCTGGTTTCACTGCTCGCGCTCGGCCTGGCCGCCGGCTGCGCGAAGAACGACGAGCACGCCGGCCACGACCATGCCGCGGGCGAACACGACGGACACGACCATGGAAGCCACACCACGAACAAGGAAGGTGTCGAGATGTGCGGCGAGCACGGCGTGCCCGAGGCCGAGTGCGCGGTCTGCAAGCCCCAGCTCGCCGCCGGCCTCAAGCCGGGCGAGAGCCTGCAGGTGCGGCTTCCCTCGAAGAACTCGGTGGCCATCGTGGGCATCGAGACGACGGCCCCCGTGGCCGGACCGATTTCGGAGGCGATCGAGTGCATGGCGGAGCTGAGCTTCGACCAGAACAGGCTGGCGCAGATCACGGCGCCCGTGGGCGGCACCCTCCACTCCGTCGAGGTGGACCTCGGGGAGCGCGTGGAGGAGGGGCGCTGCGTGGCGCGGATCTGGTCGGCCTCGATCGCCGAGGCGGTCGCCAAGGCGGTGTTGGCGCACCAGAGCCTGGAGCGCGAGCAGAAGCTGCGCGCCGAACGCGTGACCTCGCAGGCGGAGCTCGACGAGGCGGAGGCCACCCACCGCGCCGCCTGCCAGCAGCTGCGCACGCTCGGGTTCACCGAGGACCAGATCGAGGAGCTGGGCCGCAGGCCCCAGGAGCAGGTGCTCATGGAGGTGCGCGCCCCCTTTGCGGGCGAGATTGCGGAACGCAACGCCGTGCGCGGAGCGCTGGTGGAACCGGGCAGGCAGCTCTTCACGGTGGTGGACAGGTCCACCATGTGGGCGATGCTGCAGGTGCCCGAGGCAAGCCTGGCCCAGGTGAGGACGGGGCAGGTGGTGGAGCTCAGGGTGGATTCGCTGCCGGGCAAGGTGTTCCTTGGGAAGCTGACCTGGATCGCCCCGTCTGTCGACGAACACACGCGCCTGGTGCGTGCGCGCGCCGAGTTCCCGAACACCGAGGGACTGCTGCGCGATCGCATGTTCGCAGCGGCACGCATTGTCACGCGCCAGGAGGGGGCGGCCCTGCTGGTGCCCCCCTCGGCCATCCAGCGCATCGAGGGGAAACCCTTCGTCTTCGTGAAGACGGGCGAGGATCTCTTCGACGCGCGCGCGGTGCAGCTCGGCGCGAGGGACGCCTCGGGCCAGGAGATCCGTGCCGGGCTGAAGGCGGGTGAGCAGGTGGCTGTCACGCATGGCTTCGCGGTGAAGTCCGCGATGCTCATGTCGCGGCTCGGCGCGGGCTGCGCGGATGACTGAGCGGAAACGGACAACAACGACACGCAACCTCCAAACCCGCCCATCATGCTCAATTGGCTCATCACCTTCTCACTCAGGAACCGCCTGCTGGTCTGCATCCTTGCAGCGCTGCTCCTTGTCATCGGGGGGCGCACGCTGAGTGTGCTTCCCATCGACGCCTTCCCGGACACGACACCGGTGCAGGTGCAGATCAACACGACCGCAGCGTCGCTCAACCCACAGGAAACGGAGGCCCAGATCACGGTGCCCGTGGAGCTCGCCATCGGCGGCCTGCCGGGGCTGCAGAACGTGCGCTCCATATCGAAGTTCGGTCTCTCGCAGGTGGTGGCCACCTTCGGCGACCAGACCGACATTTTCCGCGCGCGCCAACTCATCAGCGAACGCCTCCAGGGCGTGGAGCTGCCCGAGGGGATCGCGCGCCCGCAGCTCGGCCCCATCGCGACGGGACTGGGCGAGGTGTTCCACTATGTGGTCCATTCCACCGACCCCAAGCGCACGCCGACGGAGCTGCGCGTGCTCCAGGACTGGGTCGTCAAGCCGGAGCTGCGCAAAGTGCCGGGCGTGGCCGAGGTCAACACCTGGGGCGGCTTCGAGAAGCAGTACCACGTGGTGGTCGAGACCGAGCGCCTCATCAAGCACAGGCTCGGCATGGACGAGCTCGTGGAGGCGCTGCAGGCCAACAACCAGAACGTGGGCGGCGGGCAGATCGTGCGCAGCGGCGAGATGCTGCTGGTGCACGGCATCGGCCTCGTCACGAATGTCACGGAGATCGGCAACATCGTGATCAAGGCCCATGACGGCGCCCCCATCCGCGTGCGCGACGTCGCCACCGTGAAGGAGGACCATGAGATCCGCCGCGGTGCGGTGAGCGCCGATGGCAAGGGGGAGGCGGTGCTCGGCCTGGGCTTCATGCTGATGGGCGAGAACAGCGCGGTGGTCACGCACGCGCTGAAGGCGAAGCTCGCCGAGGTGCAGCGTTTCCTGCCCGCCGACGTGAAGCTGGAGGTGCTCTACGACCGCACCGAGCTTGTCGACCAGGTGATCACGACGGTGGAGCACAACCTCCTCGCGGGTGCGCTGCTGGTCATCGCGATCCTCTTTGCCTTCCTGGGCAACCTGCGCGCGGGACTGATCGTAGCCACGGCCATCCCGCTTTCCATGCTCTTCGCCGCGAACTTCATGCTGCAGGCGGGCATCGCCGCGAGCCTGCTCAGCCTGGGGGCGCTGGACTTCGGCCTCATCGTGGACGGCGCGGTGGTGATGGTGGAAAACAGCATGCGTCGCATGGCGGCGCGGCAGCACAAGCTGGGCCGTCCGCTCACGCCGCTTGAGCGCAAGGAGGTGCTTCACAGTGCGCCGCTCGAGGTGGCGCGCCCCGTGGCCTTTGGCGTGGGCATCATCATGATCGTGTTCCTGCCGATCCTGACCCTCGAGGGGATCGAGGGGAAGAT
>JAHFTI010000308.1 GCA_023265535.1 Opitutaceae bacterium | reverse complement strand
GGGTTCCGATGAGGGCTGAGAGCAGGTCGACCGGATCGCCGTCGGGAATGGGAATGTCGACGTTGCGGCTGGGGCGTGCAGTGTCGCGATGCAGGGCGAGGCGGGAGCCGTAGTCGAACTGGGTGGTGGCATTGATGCTGCGTTCCCCATTGGCCACGACCTCGGTGGCGGAGATCAGCCGTCCGCTTTCGACGTCGATGAGGGCCTCGGCGGTGTCGTCGTAGGTGTAGAGGCCACGCACGACGCCCTTGGTCGAGGTGACCATCCTGATGCGGAAGGCGGGACGACCGTGATGGAGTTCCTGTTGTGCACTGACCATGATTTCGCCGGCATTGGAGAAGATGCCCCAGCTCACCTTGTAACGGAAGGATTCGCCGTCCCGAAAGGCGTTGTAGGACGCGGCTTGGGCATAGGTGATCACGAGCAGGGAGGCGATGAGCAGTCGGAGGAACATGCAGTGCAGGGATGGCTTCGCGTAGAAGGGAGTGGAACAGGGGTGTGCCGTTGTGGCGTGGAGTCAACCGTCTGATTGATACATCGCGGTTGCGGGAGTTCCCGTTTATTGCAGCCCAAGGTCGAGCTGGTTGGGTTCGCTGAGGGCCAGGGCGTCGTAGCCGCGCTCGCGCAGCGTCCGGGCGAAATCGGCGGCGAAGCCGTGCAGGGTGAGCACACGCTTGGGCTTCACCAAGTCCACAAAACAAAGCAGGTCAGGATAATCGGCGTGGTCGGAGAGGGGGAAGGCGGCATCGCAGCGCTGGCGGAAGACCGTGGAGCGGTCGAGGGCCCAGCCCGAGACGAAGGCGGTGCGGGGGCGGGGGATGCGCTTGAGAAAGGCGGAATTTTTCGGGGCGGGGGCGCAGAGTACCACGTGTCCTGCGAGCTCACGATCGTCAAAGAGCCGGTGAGGCGGCAGGGTGACACCCAGGTCCTCGTGCAGGTGGTTCATCTCCGCGATCTGCGGGTGGACCATGATGGGGGCCTCCAGCCCGGCGAGGGAGGCGAGGACTTCCTGGGCCTTTCCCAGGCTGTAGGCCATGAGGACAGGTGTGTCGCCGGCGGCGAGGGTTTGCCTGCAGAAATCCTGAAGTTGCCCACGGACCTGGTCCGAAGGGGGCATGCAGTAGTGGCTGCGGCCGAAGGTCGTCTCCATGACGAGCGTGTCGGCGCGCGGGGTGGCGCAGGTCTCCGCGACAAGGCCCTGGCGCAGCTTGAAGTCGCCCGTGTAGAGGAGGCTGCCGAGCTCGCGGTGGTTGAGCAGGATGAGGGCGGACCCGAGGATGTGACCAGCGGGGAGCAGCGTGACGCTGCAGTCGGGGGTGAGCGGCTCGGTCTGGCCGAACGGGAGCCGATGCTCGACACGCTTTCGGGGCAGTCGGTGGCGCATGAAACGCGCAGTGGCGGGGGTGCAGACGACCTCCCTGCTGGCGGCGAGATGGTCGAAGTGCGCGTGCGAGACGATGGCCTTGTCGACGGGGCGGGAGGGATCCAGCCACCAGCCGATCTGGGGGAGCTGCAGTCCGTTCTTGTGGAGGATGGTCCAGGACAAGGCGTCAGGTGCCGGGGGCGGTGTAGTTAAGAATCGGATACAGCGTCAGGGGGGGGGAGGCGGGGCCCCTCAGCGGCTGCCAAAGTACTTGTGCTGGGCCAGGCGCCAGGCGGTGGCAAAGAAGGCCGACAGGGGAATGGCCAGGATCATGCCCAGCAGGCCGTCGAGGGCGGCGCCCCAGAAGAAGAGGGAGAAGATGATGGCTGCGGGATGCAGTCCCGTGCTGTGGCCCATGATCTTGGGCGTGAGCACCCAGCCCTCGATGTTTTGCACGATGATCTTCACCAGGAGCACAAAGCCGAGGAGCGTCCAGCCGCCGTCGGGCTGGAGGAAGGCGAGGGGCAGGGTGGTGACCAGGCCGATCGTGGTGCCCAGGTAGGGGATGACATTGAGCATGCCGCACAGCAGGCCCAGGAAGAGGCCGAACTTGAGCCCAACTGCGCTGAACCCCACCGAGAGCAGGACTCCCATGATGAGGCCGATGAGGAGCTGGCCCCGGAAAAAGGACACCACGATCTGAACGAATTCGCGGACGAGGAAGACCAAGTCCTCGCGCAGCGAGGGGCGAAGGAAGCCCAGGTGCTCCGAGAGGCGGAAATTGCCCTGACCGGTGGTGAGCAGGAAGAAGAACAGGTAGACAGGGACGAGGAACAACTGCGTGGTGAAGGCGAAGAGGGAAATGAGTCCCCCGCCTGCCGCCTTGATGGAGGGGAGGGCCTGGGACAGCAGTCCCTGGAGCTCGCCCGTGGCTGTGTCGACCAGCTGGCGCACGGTCGGGTTCTCCATGTGGCGTGTCACGAAGGCCTGCCATTCGGGGTAGTGGAGGTTTGAATACGTGACCGCCTGTTTCCAGAGCGTGGGCACGTAGGAGACGAAGTCCACGACCTGGCCCACCAAAGGAGGGAGGATGAGCATGAGCACCCCCGCCACCACGAGCAGGAAGGTGGCGAACAGGACGATCACCGCGCTGAGGCGGCGCATGCGCAGGGTCTGCTGGAGCCAGTCCACGCAGGGGCGCAGCACGAGGGCGATGATGCCCGCGGTTGCGAGCGGCCAGAGTGCGCCCGAGAAGACGGAAAGCAGGCGGCTGAAGACGATGAAACAGCCGGCGATGAGAACGATGATCAGCGCCACCGCCCCGAAGCTCAGGGCGAAGGCGACCAGCTTGCGTTGGGTCTCCGAGAGGAGCGGGGGGGAGGGGGAGTCACTCTGCTGCATGCGGCGAGGCTGGCGGTCCCGCGCGCGGATGCAAGAGGGCAGACGCGGGGCCGGTCAGGCTTTTACGCGGCGCAGGACCTCGATGCAGGCGCGGGCATTGTGGTAGGGGCACTTCCAGGGGCCGATCTTGCAGTAGTCGGGGTTGTCCTGGTAGTCGCCGAGCGGGCGACCATGGCGGTTCAGGTTGGAGAACCATTCGCCGTGGACGCGATCGATCACAAAACCCTCGATGAAATCCCAGGCCCTGAAGGCGGCGGTCAGGCTGGCGGGGCTGCCGTCGAGCTCGTGGGCATTGAGGAAGCCCACGACGGCCTCAGCCTGCGGCCACCAATGCTTCTGGTCGTTGAGCACACCCGTGGCGTCGCCGCCGTAGAAGACCGCGCCGTCGCGGTCCAAGCCGTTCTCGAGCACTCCGCGCGCCATCTTCAGTGCGATGGTGCGGGTGCGCTCCTGCAGCGCCTTGTCCCCGATGGCGAGGGCGGCCTCCCAGATCAGCCAGCTTGTCTCGATGTCGTGCCCGTAGGAGATCCCCTCGTTGAGGGATTTCCATTTCATGTCGAAGAACAGGGCGAAGCGTGGGTAGGGGGTCTCGGTGTAAATCTTCTCAAGCATGACCTCCAGCAGGTCGCGCAGGGCGGCGCGCAGCCCCTCATCGGGCCACACACGCAGGAGGGCGGTGTAGGCCTCGAGCACGTGCAGGAGCGTGTTCATGGACTTCGGGGAGTTGAGGTCCTTGTCGCTCAGGCGCATGTCGGCGAGGGTGCCCCATTGGGCCGACAGGGCCTCGATGTAGCCGCGGTCCTGGAGGTCGCGGGCCTTGGTCTCAAGCAGCCTGTAGATCCCTTGTGCGCGCAGCAGGGCCCCCTGGTCGCCGGTGGCGGCGTACCATTCGCTCAGGCCATAGATGGTGAAGGCCTGGGCATAGACCTGCTTGCGATCGGAGAGGGGGCGCATGGCGTCGTCGATGCTCCAGAAGACTCCGCCGTTGGCGCTGTCCCAGAAGGGGCCCTCGAGAAGGGCAAGGGCCTTGCGGCCTGCATCCAGCCATTGCTGGGAGGGGACCACACGCTGGGCCGCCGCAAAGGTCCAGAGGATGCGCGCGCAGAGGACGACGTGGCGGGGCACGCCGTCGAGGCGGCGCAGGTCGTTGGTGACGACACCCACCAGGTTGCCAGTCGTGGGCTCGAAGGCGTGTTTGGCCCAGAACGGAAGGATGTCCTGGGTGAGTTCCTGTTCGGCGCGCTGGCGGAGTTCGGCGAGGGACTGGATGGGCATGGGGAGTAGGGACGCGCCCGGTGTGGGCGGACTCCAGTGAAAGGCACTACGCCCCCGGAAGGAAGGCCCTCCTGTTAAGAATGCTTGGGGGGGCTATGAGATCCTTTCCCGGCAGCCAATGACATGGGGGCGGCGAGCCCCGGCGCGCCGCTCAGCTTTCGTAGCCGTGGGCGGAGAGCCAGGAACGCAGGCCCAGGATGCTGATCAGGATCAGCAGGAGCAGGGGTGAGAGGGTCAGCCAGAGGCGCCCCTTGTCCGCCTGCAGGGCCCGGATCCAAGTGTAGGCCCTGAGGCCACCCCCCACCCAGAGGAGGCCCAGCGCCAGTGCCAGCTCCCCCAGGGCGATGGCTGCGGGGAACTGGGCGATCGTGGTCTCGCCCCGTTCCACTGCGGAGCGGAGTGTGTGCCATTGGAACCAGAGCAGCCCCGTGCCGAGGAGCAGGAATCCGAGTCCGAGGAGGCGGGCGGCCCTGTCGGAGCCGGGTTGCCAGAGGGGCGTGCTCATGGGGTGCGCTCAGCGAGCATACAGGCCGCAGGGGGCCGACACGGCCGCAGGTCCGCCCGAGATGCCCATGGGAGGGACTATGATCGGGATTTCCTTTCCGTCCACCCAGAGGCGCGCCTCGAGCGTGGAGGCCTCGAGTCCCTGCTGGTGGAAGGGGGCCATGGGGGACGGAGCGCGGGACACCAGTTCGAGTGCCCCGAGGTCGCGCAATTCCGTGCGCAGCTCGTGGCCGGCGACCTTCACCACGGCGCCGACGAGTTCGGGTGTAGTGGTGATTTGGATACTCGCCTCCAGGACCGGCGCCTGCTCAAAGGGTGTGCCGGCAAAGATCTTGGGGCCGAAGTAGGCGCCCACGCGGGCATCCGTGGAGACGAAGCCGCAGACCAGCGGCGCGGCATCGGGGGAGGGCTGGAAAAGGACCATGCCGGAGGGGGCGCTGCCGACTGGCGTGTGCACCAGGCGGGCGAGGTGGACGATGACGTTGGGCATGGGGAGTCCGGGGGCGGTGCAGGCGACGAGGTCGACGCCGCCCTCCCAGCTCATCCAGTGGTTCAGGGGTAGGGAAGTGCTCATGTGGGTGCGTGTGGAGGTTGAAGGTGCGTCCACCATCATAGCAGGCCTCCTGCCTTCCAGCCATACGCGTAGGCGCGTACGGTGCGCCTCGACGCGCCCCCCGTGCTGGCAGGCTTAGTCCTTGCGGGTGTGGTGGCGGTAGAGCCAGCGGGCCATGGCGGGCAGCAGCAGGATGGCGCCCAGCATGTTCACGAGGAACATGAACATGAGCAGCAGACCCATGTCGGCCTGGAACTTCAGGTCGGAGAAGAGCCAGGTGCCCACGCCCAGCGTGAGTGTCAGGCCCGTGAAGACCACCGCACTGCCCGTGTCCTTGAAGGCCATGTACATGGCATCCTCGAAATATTCCCCGGCCTTGAGGGCGGTCTGCAGGCGGGCAAAAATATAGATGCCGTAGTCGACGCCGATGCCGACGCCCAGCGCCACGACAGGCAGCGTCGAGGTCTTCAGGCCGATGTCGAGGTACACCATCAGCGCGTAGCCAAGGTACGACACAATTGCGAGGGGAAGGATGATGCAGACCAGCGCCCGCAGGGAGCGGAAGGTGAGCAGGCAGAGTGCGATGACTGCACCGAAGACCCAGACGAGGATGGGGAATTGGGAGGCCTCGACGACCTCGTTGGTGGCGGCCATCACGCCTGCGTTGCCCTAGG
>JAHFTI010000307.1 GCA_023265535.1 Opitutaceae bacterium | reverse complement strand
GCAGGGGGCGGTAGCCCTTCTTCTTGAGCAGGCGGGCGAGCTTGGCGGTGCTGGTGGTCTTGCCGGAGCCGTGGAGGCCGACCATCATGATCTTGAGCGGGCGGGCGGGGGAGAGGCCGTTGGCGCCCTCGCCGAGCAGGGTCACCAGCTCGTCATGGATGATCTTGATGATCTGCTGGCCGGGGGTGACGCCGCTGAGCACGGCCTGGCCGACGCACTGGGTCTGGACGCGTTCGACGAACTCGCGGGCGACCTTGAAATGGACGTCTGCGGAGAGCAGGGCCGAGCGCACCTCCTTGAGGGCATCGGCCATGTTTTCCTAGGTCAGTTTGCCGACCCCGCGCAGGTTGCGCAGGGCATTGGAGAGTTTCTCTGAGAGGGATTCGAACATGCGAAGCCAAGACAAGTGCGGGATTGGGGCCGCGACGCAAGGTTTTGTCGCGTCGGGGAACGTCTCGCCAGGCCCATATCGGCGCCCGTTTCCAAGCGGGGCGCACCCGTGGCGGAGCGTCCCTGTCTGTGCGTTGGTGGTGTCCCAAGCGCAGGCCGCCCAGGGGTGTCAGGCTCCGAATTTGCGCACGAAGGCGCTGATCGCATTTTCCTGCCCAAAAAGGATCATGCGTTCACCCTGGTTGAAGGTACGCGTGGACTTGGGGATGCCGCAACACTGGGGGTCTTCCTTGCCCTCGGCCGTTGTCAGCACGGTGACCAAATGCAGGTTGTGCAGCTCCCTGAGTTGCACGCTCTCGATCGTGGATCCTACAAAATCCTTTGGGACAGCCAATTGTACGAGGCAATGTCCATTGCCGACGGGCACGGTGTCCAGTCGTCCGCCCAGCCCAAGAAGCAGGCTTCTGGCAAAGCTACGACCGGCGCGTTCTGCCGGGAACACCGCCCCCTCCGCCCCGAGTTTGGTGACGATGGCGCGTTCGCGTTCGGAGGAGACCCTCACGTGGATATGTTTCACCCCGAGTTCCTGCAGGAGGGCCAGGATGAGCACGGTTTCACCGAAGTCGTCCCCGAGCGCTATGATCACCGCATCCATCTCATCGAGCTCCTGGGCCTTCATGGCCGCTCCGTCGGTGCAGTCCATGATGAGGGCAACCTCCACCGCGTCCTTGAGTGCCTCTATTCGTTCGCGGTCGAGGTCCATGAGCGTGACTTCCGCTCCGGCGGAACTCAGGTGGCGTGCGAGGCTCGAGCCGAAGGAGCCGGCTCCTATGATGGCAAAACGACCGTTCATGGTGTGGAAATCGGGTTAGAAAAGGGGAAGGGGTTCGCGAGGATGGCGCACCGTCGAGTCATTTCCTCGCTCGAAGAGCGCCCAGAGCACGGTGATGAAGCCAAGGCGCCCCACGAACATGCAGGCCATGAGCAGCCATTTGGATGCCTCTCCCAGATGAGGGGTGACGTTGAGGGAAAGCCCAACGGTGGAGAGTGCCGACACCACCTCGAAGAGGGCGGGCATCAATTCCATGCCCTCGTTGAGGAGCAGCAGCGTGGTGGCTGTGAGCAGAAGCAGGCCGTAGAGGAGGAAGAGGGCCATGGCGCGCAGGCAGGTGTCCGGGGCGAGTTCTCGCCGCCCCATTCGGACTTGCTCTTCGCCGCGAATCAGGGAGCGCATGTAGCAGACAAGTGCCACAAAGGCGTTGATTTTGATGCCGCCTGCCGTCGAGCCAGGTGCTCCGCCGATGATCATAAGCAGGATCATGATCATCAGGGTGGGTGCGCCCAGCAAAGTGAGATCGATGTTCTGGAATCCTGCGGTTCTGGGCATGAACGAGAGCATTGCAGCATTGGTCCAGGAGCTGCCAGGGATGACATGCCAGTGGGAGAAGGCGTATTCGGCCCCCCAGATCAGCAGGGTTGCGAGGCCAAACAGGCCGTAATGGGTGCGCAAGGTGAGGCGGGTCGAGTGCGAGAAGCTCCGGGGTTTGAGCCCCTTGGCCAGCACCTCGAAGAGGGCGAGACATCCGGAGGAGCCGAGCGCCACAAGCACCATGAGGCCTGCCAGGCCGGGCAGGGACTGCGAAAAGGCCGGTGATGCCAGGCCGGCGGGCAGGTTGGAAAAGCCGGCGTTGCAGAAGGCCGAAATCGAGTGGAATACTGCTATCCAGGCACGCTCTGCGTCATCCGGAATCTGGTTTTGCCACGAGAACCACAGCCACAGGGCTCCCAGCAGCTCCAGCGCAAGGGTGAGGCTCATGATGCGGGCGAGCAGGTCCCGCACGCGTTCAACCCCTTCATGGCCCATGATGTCACGCAGGAGCATGCGTTGTTTCATGCCGCCCATGCCGCCGAAGAGAATCCCAATGCCCCCGGCGAGGGTCATGATGCCAAGGCCGCCCATCTGAATGAGCAGCAGGAGGATGACCTGTCCGTTGAAACTCAGGACCTGCGTGATATCGACAGTCGACAGCCCGGTGACGCACACGGCGCTGGTGCTCAGGAAGAAGGCATCAGTCCATGACAGCTCATAGAGTTGCGCCTTGGGCAGCATCAGGAGCGCGGCTCCTGCGGCGATGGCGAAAAGGAAGGATGCCGCCACCAGTTTCGCGGGCTGAATATTCAGCTTCGCGAGGACCCGGGAGGCGCGGGCGAGCCCGAGGAGCATGAAGGCTCCTATGAGCAGCTGAGTTGAAGCAAGGTAGGCCTTGGTGAGCTGACTGGCCTTTGAGGTGGTCCATCCGCCTGCATCACCGAGTTGGTAGGCCCAGCAGAGCACCGCCGCGAGGACCACCCCCAAGGCGTACTCCAGCCGAAATTTCCCAAGGTACTCGAGTTTCCTCCGGGCCAGGACAAGGCGCCCCACCAGTTGGAAAAGGAAGAACCCGAGGATGCCGAGGTCCACGCGGTGGAGCAGGACGATGGAATCCCTTTCCAGGGGGAAGCCCCACTCCAGGATGAGCGACGCAAGGCTGGCGAGGCTGGCAACGACGACTCCTGCTTCCAACACGGTGCCGCCCAGTTTGCGGGGGAGGCTTTCTGTGGTGGGTGGCATCGTTGTGATGGCGGGATGAGGAGCGTGCGAAAGGGAGTGGGCGCACGGGGGCGCCAGCCTTCGGGAAAGAGTCAGTCAGAGGCCGTGACATGACAAGCACGCGAATCACAATGTCCCCCGCGCGGGGGACATGCCGTGGACCACTTCAGGCGGGATTTTCCGCCGCGGACAGACTAGTGCGCCGGAGCCGGGCCTTCGCCGTGGGCTGTTTCCGCGGGAGCTGTGGCCAGGAGTCGTTTCTCGTCGGGGTGACGTCCGAGAATCCTGACGGTGCCTGCCTGGATGTCGTACATGGCACCGACCACGCGCAGCTTGCCCTCGAGCACCAGCTGACGCAGTTCCTGGCTTCCGACCAGCAGCTCCTGTACGGACTGCCATACGTTCTCCACGACGGTCATGCGCACGATCTCGTCATCGCGGGCGCCGGGATGCTTCGCGCGGGCGGCCTTCTCGGCGGGATTGATGTGGGCGAGTAGGTGCGGCAGGGAGCCGTGCACCTGGGCATTGCCCACGCAGGCGGCGACGGCACCGCACTTGGTGTGCCCCATGACCATCAGAAGCGGGGTGTGAAGGTGCCCGCAGCCATACTCGGCCGTGGCGATCTCGTCCTTGTCGACGACGTTGCCAGCCACCCTGATGACAAAAAGATCGCCGATGCCGCGGTCAAAGAGCAGCTCCGGGGGAACCCGCGAGTCCGAGCAGGAGAGCACGGTCACCAGGGGTTGCTGTCCGTTGGTGGCCGTGGCGGTGCGGCGCCAGCTGTCGCCATTGGGGTGCAGGGGCTTCCCCTCGACGAAGCGGGCATTGCCCTCCATCAGCAGGGCCTGGACAGCGTCCGGGGCCACCCTGGGGGCTTCCTCGGCGTGGGCAGCGGGCGCCGCGGCAGGTGCCGCAGGTGCGGCCACCGGGGCGGAGACCGCGGGGGGAGTTCCGTGGGCGGCAGCAGCCCCCTCCGTGCTGGCTTTGGGTTTGATTGTGGCCGCGTATGCCATCACAGGAAAAAGGCTTATGGCCAGGAGGAACAGGGAAGTTGACGTGTGGATTCTCATGGGTGACAGGGATTTCATTATTGCGACACAGAAGGCCTCCCGGTTTAGCCCTCATAAAGGCTTGGCACCACGCTGGGTGCGGCTCCGCCATAAGCGCCGCTGCTCCCCCTGACTCAAATGTGCGCCCAGGATTAATATGGCCTGCACACTGCGTTCCCGTGCAGAGTGTTGCCCATTCCCCCTTCGACCATGTGGACCAAACCCTACGGCAAGACCGGCAAGAACATCTCCGCAATCGCCTTCGGCGGCATGCGTTTCGCGAAGCCCGAGGACCTGGATCTCTCCGCCGAGGTCCTGCTGCATGCCCACGCCCGTGGTATCAACTATTTTGATACGGCGCCCTACTACTGCGACGACCGCAGCGAGGCCATCTTCGGCCATGCCCTCAGGCGGCTTCCCAGGAACTCCTATTTTGTCTCGACGAAGTGTGCCGAGGCCAACGGCGACAAGCTGCGTGAAAGTCTCGAGCGTTCGCTCACGCGCCTGAACGTGCAACGCATCGATTTCTTCCACATCTGGTGTCTCCTGCGCGACGGCCAGCTGGAGGAGCGCACGCAGGGTGGGGCGATTGCCGCCGCCCTGAGGGCAAAGGAGGAGGGCCTGATCGAGCATCTCGTGGTCTCCTCGCACCTCGATGGCGACGGGATCGCAAGGGTCCTGGAGTCGGGACTCTTCGAGGGCATCACCATCGGTTACAATGCGATCAATTTCCCCTTCCGCGCGAAAGCCCTCGAGGCGGCGCTGCAACACCGGGTCGGCGTGGTGACCATGAACCCTCTGGGTGGCGGGCTCATCCCGCGCAATGCGGAGCGCCTCGCCTTCCTGAAGGGCCCGCAGGACCGTGACGTGGTGCAGGCCGCGCTGCGCTTCAACATCTCACAACCCGCGATCACCGCCGCCCTGGTCGGCTTCTCCAACACCGACGAGGTGGACCAGGCTGTCGCAGCGGTCGAGAATTTCGCCCCCTACAGCGCCGAACACATCGAGCGCCTCAAGCAGAACCTGAGCACGAGCTTCAACGGCTTCTGCACGGGCTGTGGCTATTGCCTGCCCTGTCCCGCACAGCTCGAGATTCCGAAGCTGATGGATGTGTATAACCAGAGGATCCTGGTGGGTACGGATGCCGCCATGGCCGACCGCCTCAAGTGGCATTGGTCGATGTCCCCCGACGTGGCGGCCAACTGCCTGCAGTGCGGCCAGTGCGAGGAGGCCTGCACGCAGCACCTGCCCATCATCAAGCGGCTCGAGGATATCGCCGCCCTGGCGCAGGGCTGAGCAGGCTCGGGAAAAAGGCTTCCCTCGGGCGGGACCGCGCGGCACCTTCCGGATCCCCCATGTCGAAGCTTCCCTTCACGCTCGAGAAAGAGGCCCGCGGCACCAAGGCCCGCGCGACCACTTTCCGGACGCTGCACGGCACGGTGCGCACGCCTGTGTTCATGCCCGTGGGCACGCAGGCCACGGTGAAGACCCTCACGGTGGACAACCTGAAGGCCCTGGGCGCGCAGGTGCTGCTGGCCAACACCTACCACCTGCTCCTGCGCCCGGGCGCCGAGGTTTTCCGCAAGTTTGGCGGCATTCACCGCTTCATGAATTGGGACGGTCCGGTGCTCACCGACTCGGGCGGCTTCCAGATCTTTTCCCTGCCGCATTCACGCTCCATGCGCGAGGAGGGCGCCTCCTTCACCAGCTACGTCGACGGCCAGTCCCACCTGCTTTCCCCCGAGTCGA
>JAHFTI010000306.1 GCA_023265535.1 Opitutaceae bacterium | reverse complement strand
TCTGCCGCAGCCTGCAGGAGCACGCAGCCGAGCCTGCCACGGAGGCGCCCTTCTTCGCTGGCCCTTCGCCCGAGTCGTCCCGAGATGCGGGACAGGACGGCGTCGTGCGCATCAGTGTCGACGAACTTGTCGCCTTCTGGCGGGACCCTGCCCGGGCCTGGCTCGAGGCGCAGGGCATCGTGCTCGGCCAGGAGGAGGCGGATGACACCCAGCTCGACCGCGACCCGCTCAAGCTGGACAGCCTGCAGGAGTGGGGCGTGCGCAACAGCATCCTGCGCGACAGGCTCGAGGCGAGCCTGCCTGCGGAGCACACGCAGGCACGCCTTGCCGGGGACCGTGCCCTGCCCTTGGCGGAACTCGGAACGGGACTTTGGAACAGGCTTTACCCGCGCACCGCGCAACTGGCGGAGACCGTGCGACAGCTCCGTTGCGAGTCGCCGCTCAACGTGAGCCTGCAGGTCCGCGTCGGGGAGCTGGACCTTGAGCTGGGTGGGAGCATCGAACTCGGCAGCCAGGGCGCGTCCCGGTTCGTCCTTTTGTATAGGATTGGTGGATACGGCAAGGCCTCGCATTCCATCGAGACCTGGATCCGCACCGTGGTGGCCTCCTGCGCGGCAGGCGAGGCGCTGGGCTGCATCCTGCTCGATGACAGCCTTCAGTCGGGCCAGCTGCCCCTGGTCCGTGGGGGGATCGAGCCCGGGGCCGCCCGGGAGCTCCTGGCCCTGCTTCTCGCCGGCCTGCTCGAGGGGCGCAGGGCACCGCTGTGTTTCGCTCCCGCCACGAGTGCCGCCTATGCGAAGGGTCTTGCTGAGGAACCGAATCAGGAAGTCCTCCTTGAGGCCGCGGACGGGGAATGGTATCAGGATTCCAACTACGCCCGTGGCGAGGGGCTCTCGCGCCACGCCCAGCTCGCCTGGCGGGGCCTGGATCCCTTCGGTCCCGGGAGGCTTGCCTCATGGCATGCCTGGGCCACGTCCATTTCCGCGCCCCTGCTCAACTGGGAGGCCGCATCATGAGCCGCACACCCGCACAGGCCGCAGCGCCCGAGTCCTTCGATTTCTGCGCCTCCCCCATCCCGCCCGGGCTCACCGTGATCGAGGCCAGCGCCGGCACGGGCAAGACCTACGCCATCAGCCACCTCGTGCCGCGCCTGCTTCTCGAGGGGACACTTTCCGACCTGCGCGGGCTGGTGCTCGTGACCTTCACCAATGACGCCGCCAAGGAACTCTCCGATCGCGTGCGTCGCGTCATGGGATTGCTTGCCGCCGCCCCGGCCGCGGACGAGGCGCAGCGGGAGCCGGGTGTGCACGCCCTCCGCACCCGCCACGCGGGTGACGCCGCTGCGCAGGAGCGCCTGCGCCGTGCGATGCTCGACCTGGACCAGCTCTGTGTCGCGACGATCCATTCCTTCTGCCAGCGCGTGCTGCAGATGGAGGGGACGCTCTGCGGACTGCCCTCCATTCCCGAACTCGTCCCCGACGCCGAGGATCTGATCGGCGAGGCCCTGCACGACCTCTGGCAACGGCACCTCTCGCGCGATCCCCTGCTCTCCTCCATCGTCGAGACCCGCAAGTGGGACATGTCCGCCGACGCCTCCTTCCTGCGCAGCTACCTCAGCCTCGACAACCCGGAGTTCAGGCCTCCCGTCCGGGAGTGGAACGCCGTCGTGTCCGAATTGCGCACAAGGCTGGCCGAACTGCCCGCGCATTTCCGCGCGATCGCGATGGACCTGGAGCGGGAGAAGGTGCTCACGCCCAAGAACGAGCAGGAGTTCAAGGGCCTGCTTCACTTCACGATCATGCTCGGCGAGGAGCCTGTGCGGGAGCAGGAGCGCCTGGCCACGCTCGGATGGGTTGCGGTGCTCGACGGGAAGCTGTCCACCGCCAAGGGCAAGAAGCCCGCAGCCGAAGCCCTGTTGCGAAGCAGCGCCATGCAGGCCTGTCTCGAGCTCGAAAGCCTCCTTGAGCACCTGCAATGGCACTGGCAGGTGCATTGCGCGCAGTTGGCCAAGGGCTGGATCGAGGCAAAGCTCACGGAGGGGCGCCTCATCACCTACGACGGCATCATCACCACGCTGCACAAGGCGTTGCATGCACCGGTCCACGGCGAGGTCCTGCGTGCCCGCCTTGCGGAACGACACCTCATCGGCATCATCGACGAGTCGCAGGACACCGATGCCCGCCAGTACGCCATCTTCCGCCGGATCTTCCTCGATACCGGTGGCGAACATCGCCTGGTCCTCATTGGGGACCCCAAGCAGTCGATCTACGCCTTCCGCGGTGCGGACGTGAACACCTATCTCACCGCCCGGGACCAGCCGGGCGCGCTCCTGTACACCCTGGGCACCACCTACCGCTCACCGGCAGCGTTGGTGACCGCCACGAATGCCTTCTTCAGCCGCCCCTCCTCGTTGCTCAATCCGCTGATGCGCTTCCATCCCGCCACGTCGGGCCTGAAGCAGGAGCCGGTGCTGAGCATCGAGGGCAGCGGCCCGCAGCCGCCGCTCGAGGCGTGGCTCGTCGATGACAGCCGGGCGGGCGAGTATTCGAACAGCCGCAAGCGGCTCCGGCAGGTGACCAGCCGCGTGGCGGCGGAGATCGCGCGCCTGCTCGTCAAGGGCCGTATCCAGGAAGGTGCTACAAAAGTGACCCGGCTCCTGCCGGGCGATTTTGCGGTCCTGGCCAGCAAGACCGCCGAGGCCGACGCCATGGCGGAGGCGCTCAGGATGGCGGGCATCCCCGCGGTCATCAGCACCGGCGACAACATCATGGCGGGCGAGGAGGCCCTTGAACTCAATGCCATCCTCCGAGCCATCCTTCATCCCCGCCATTCCGGCCTGCGTTTTGCCGCCCTCGCCACCCGCCTGCTGGGCTGGGACAGCCTGGCGATCGCGCGCCTGAGGGAGGATGGAAACGCGGAAGAGCGCGAGCACCGCCGCTTCACCCAGTGGCTGGAGCTCTGGGAGACCCGAGGCATCCCGCAGCTGCTCACCGCAATGGAGGAGCAGTTCGACATCACGCGCCGCCTTTCGCGCCTCGACCAGGGGGAGCGCCGCGTCACGAACTTCCGCCACCTCTGCGACCTGCTCCAGGCCACCCAGCGCAAGGAGTCGCTGCGCCCCTCGGGACTGGCCGCCTGGCTCTCCCACGAGGTCGCACAGGCCTCGTCGGACAGCAAGACCAGCGACGAGGAACGGCAGCTGCGCCTGGAGAGCGACAGTGATGCCGTCCAGATCGTCACGATGCACAAGTCCAAGGGGCTCGAGTACAAGCTCGTGTTCTGTCCCTTCCTTTGGAGCACCACGCCGCCCTTCCCCCTGGAAATCCTCCGACGTGGAGGACAGGACGGTGCCGACCTGCTCCTGGCGACCCAGCTGTTGTCCAAGGGGGCGCCGGAAATGGCCGCCCTGTTCCGCAACCAGCTCGAGGACCGCCTGAGGCTCGCCTATGTCGCCCTCACGCGCGCCAAGGTTCACGCCTGGATCTATTGCGGCGCCATCGGTTCGGGTGGGCGGGCCTTGGGGGCCTCCTGCCTGGACTGGCTCCTGCGCGCCAACACGCCCGAGCCCTGCGATGCCCCTGCCCTGCAGGCATGGAAGGCCTCCGTGGAGGGCGGAGGGAAGAAGTCCAAGGACGGTCAATATGCTCCCGGCAGGGGGGCCTTCCATCGGGCCGGCCTCGAGTGCCTTCGCACGCTTTCGGGTGGACGCATCGCGATCGTGGAGCCCCCTTCCGCGGCAGAGCTCCCTCCCCCCGGCGCGTGGCGCGGAGCTGCAGCCCAGCCTGTATTCAATGAGTTGATACTTCCCGTCGTGCCTCCGGGCTGGGGTATCACCTCCTTCTCCGCCCTCACCAAGGAGAAGCACTCACACGACAGTTCGACCCAGCCCGCGCCTGCCGTGGGCACGTCCGGTCCCCCTGAGCCGGTCCCTCCGTGCAACCTCTTCCTGGACGCTCCCGCCGGGGCGGCCGTGGGCACCGCCATTCACGAATGGATCGAGGAGTGGGACTTTGGCGACCTGGATGAGCAGGCGCTGCGCGCCCACCTGGCACGCCACCGCCTCGGCCTGAAGGACACCCAGGCACCGGACATGACCGCGCGCACCGCCGACATGCTCACGCAACTCTGCGGCTCCGTCCTGCAGGGGCTCGAGTGCACCATCGCGGCGGCCTGCCCGGCACCCCATGCCTCCGAGTGGCACTTCAACCTGCCGATTCGCGGCACCCTCACCACCGAGGGCATTGCCCGGGCGTTCCGGGAGGCGGGCGGGCCCGGACTTGCCGCCTATGCCTCCATGATCGAGTCCATCCCGAGTGCGCGACTGGCGGGCCTGCTCCAGGGTTTCATCGACCGGCTGGTCTTCCACGAAGGCCGATGGGGTGTGATCGACTGGAAGACCAACCGGCTGGGAACAACGGCCGAAAGTTATGGGCAGGCGGGCCTGCTCCAATGCGCCCTGAACGAACATTACCTGCTGCAGGCGCACCTCTACCTGGTGGCCTTGCGCCGCCACCTGCGCCTGAGCGACCCCGCTGCAACACCGGCCGGTGCCTGGCTCGTCTTCCTGCGCGCCGCCCACGCTGGAACCCACGACGGCGTTCTTCACATCAATCCCGGCGAAGCCCTGCTTGACGCCCTCGACGCCCTTTTCGCATGAGCACGCACCCTGTCACCGAATTGTTGATACGCCGGTGGGGCATGCCGCCCGCACGCGAGGCGCGGGTGCTGAAGCTTCTCGAGGACTGCGAGAAGGGCGCCACCGCCCTCCCCTTGGAAAAGGGGGACGCCGAGGCGGACTGGGGCGGAGCCCTGGTCGCGGCGGGCCGCGGGCCGCAGGCAGAACCTCGCCCCCTCGTGCTGGTTCGCGACCAGGCGGACGCCTTTCTCCAGACTTGGGCCCACCACAAGGCGGAACATTCGATTGCAGGGTCGCTGAGGGCCCGCATTGAACTGTCCCGACTCAGTCCGCTCCCACTCAGCGACGAGGCTGGGGCGCTGCTGCGTTCCCTCTTTGTAAGGGAGGGGGAAAAGGACCCGTACCTTGGCCAGTTCAATGCGGCCAGGACCGCCCTGACGCAGCGCTTTTCATTGATCACCGGGGGCCCGGGCACCGGCAAGACCAGCACGCTGGCGCGCATCCTCGCACTGCTCCTGCACACCGCACCCGCCGGAAAGACACTGCGCATCGCACTGGCGGCGCCGACGGGCAAGGCCGCGGAACGCATGCGCGAGGCGGTCGAGACTGCGGTCGACGAGGTGACCACCCGCATGCCGGACTTGCGCGAGCCGTTGCTTCGGGCCGCACGGAGCTCCAGCACCCTGCATCGCCTGCTCGGCTACAATCCCGCCTCCGGCACCTGCAAACACAAGGCGTCCAATCCGCTTCGCCTGGACGTGCTTGTGATCGACGAGGCCTCGATGATCGACGTGATGCTGTGGCGAGCCCTCCTCGAGGCGACGCCCCTCGACACGCGTCTGATCGTGCTCGGCGACCCCTGGCAGCTCGAAAGTGTCGCCGCCGGACGTGTGCTCGCCGACCTCGTGGAGGCGGCCAATGGCGACTCCCCCTTGGGCCGCTGTTGGGAGCGCCTTTCGAAGTCCTTCCGTTTCGAGAAACGTCCCGACATCGCGCGCCTGGCCGACCTCATTGGTTTCCAGAATGCCGACAGCGTCGACGCCTTGCTCACCGGCCTGCGCGATGAGAGTGCCCCGGGCGGCGTTGCCTGGCTCGGTGACATGCCGCAGGCTCCCACCTGGAAGGATCTTCCCTGCCCGGTACGCGAGG
>JAHFTI010000305.1:1799-5791 GCA_023265535.1 Opitutaceae bacterium | reverse complement strand
GCCAGCTCTTCGCCCAGGAGCGACATCATGGTCCTGTAGCGCCGTATCCTGCCCTCGATGTGGCTGATGCGTGCCTGCAGATCAAGCGGGGCCGGCTTGCGCGGTGTCGCCGCCTTCCTGAAGGCCAGCAGGAGCGCCCCGCCGCAGGAGCCCTGGTGATTGAAGTGGTGTCCGAGGTACTCGCCTCCGCAGTCCTCGACGAGCCAGCGCAAGGCAGGCAGGTCAAAGTAGTGGTAGTGCTGGTGAAAAATGGCGTCGAAACGCAGCGACTCGCACAGGCAGTCGAAGGCGGGCACCTCAAAGAGGTAGAGGCAGTCGTCACGACCCTCTCGCAGGCATTGCTGCAGGAAACCGCGTGGCTCTGCCACATGTTCAAGCGTATGGCGGCAGACCACGATGTCCGGACGCGGCAGGTCGCGCGCGAGGTCCACCTGTTCGATGAAGCGTCCCAGCACCTTGATCTCATCGATGGTCTGCCCGTCGATACCGGAGCAGATGGGATCAACGACGGCGCGGTGAGTGGCCAGGCCTTGGAATTCCCTCGCCACATAGAGGTCGTTACCGCCGATATCGACGAGCGAATCGAAATGGGTGTTGCCAGCAATGCGCCGGAAAAAGTCCATGAACACCTTCACTCCGCGCCTTGATTTCCCGGAGCTGGCCGTGCGGAACGAGTATTCCGAGTCCGTGTAAAGCACGCCCGGGTCGATGCGGTGGAGCAGCTGCACATGGCCGGTGGGCACCGAAATCACCAGGGACTGGTCATGGGAGAGCTTCTTGCCCGCATCATACGGGCCGAAACGCTCGGTCAGGGGAAGGCCAGGCAGGTCCCACAGGGTGTGGAATCCCGTCACGCCGCTGATTCCGCACTGGGTGATGCCATGCGGACTATTCATCGCTGCTCCCCCAAGGCATCGTCTCGGAGCGGCTGATGAAGAGTGATCCCTCGCGGTAGGAGCTTGGCATGTCGCCCAGGCTGCCGACCTTTTTCCAGCCCAGCTTCTGGGCAAACATGTTGACGCCCAGGCTGGTGAGGTGCGCGTGGATACCGGCTGCATTTTCCGGGGACCCCACTTCGATCATCATCTCCGTGCGTTTCCAGTGTTCCTCGGTCGTTGCGAGCAGGATGACCTTCTCCTGCCCCTCGGCATCGATCTTCACGAAGTCGACGTCCTTGAGCACCTCCGCTATCGCCACGACATCGACCGGAAAGCGTTCGAGCTCGCCATACGGGTTGCTCTTTGCACCCGCAAGATGGCTGCTGGTGGTGTTGCCCACCACACGGATGAACTCGAGACGGCCGGGTGCGTCGGAGACTGCCGCCTCATGCAGGGTGACCGTCTTCACCGCGTTCAGGTCGAGGTTGCGCTGGAGCAGTTTGGCGTGCACCGAATCCGGCTCATACGCATCCACGTGCCAGCCGAGCAAGCCCATGAGGGTGGAGTGCAGGCCTATGTTGTCGGCGCCGAAGAGGTCGAGGCTGTCGACCGCGCCCATTTTCACGTACGGGAAACGCAGCTCGCCAAACCCGCCGAAGGGAACCGGCTCGGCCTCTGTCTTTGCAAAGGCGGATGCCGCCGTGGTTTCCTTGGCAATCTGGTCCACCCATTCGTAGGTGTGGGCTGTGCGTGCATGGGCACAGGTGATTTCAGGGAGGCTGTTCAGGAGGGTTTCGAAACGGGTGATCATGATGGCTCGTCAGGCGGATTGTTTTAGGGGGAGCTGCACAGGTCGTGCGCCGATTTGGCGATGCCCTGGGGAGAAAAGCCGGCGCGCTCTGAGAGTTCCTCATGCGTTCCATAGCCGTGTAGGAAATCCTGGAGTGCGAGGTGTCTCACAGAGAAACCGGGCAGCCCGATGGCGGCGCGCAGGCAGAGGTTGAGCAGGCCGTCGTGCGCCGAGAGTTCCTCCACCACAAGCAGGCGCTTGGTCTTGCCCAGGCTGGCGCGCAGCAGCTCCTGGTCGAAGGGCTTCACCATTGGAAAATAGAGGAGCTCGGCACTCAGCCCGCTCGCTGCGAGGCGTTCCGCCGCGGCAAGCGCATTGGAGAGTTGCGGGGCGATGGTCGCGATCGTCAGGTCACTTCCCTCGCGCAGGCGGATGCCCCGTCCCGGAACCAGGTCGCTTGCGGCGAACTCAATCCCATGCGGACGCTCAGGCAGGCGGTAATAGTGGATGCCGTCGGTCGCATAGAGTTTCTTGAAGAGGGTGTTGAATTCGACCGGGCTGCCGGGAATCGTGACGGTTGCGCGCTTCAGGTGGCAGAGCAGCGACACGTCCGTATAGCAGTGGTGACTGCAGCCGAGCTGGGCGTAGTCGAAGGATCCGCCCACGGAGACGATGTTTCCGCTGAGGTGCTGGTAACCGAAGTCCAGCTTGATCTGCTCGTAGGCGCGTTCGGTGATGAAGGGCGCAATCGTGTGCACCACCGGCACCAGGCCCACCTTGTTCAGCCCGGCCGCCATGTTGACGATCGTCGGCTCACAGATGCCGATGTTGTAGTAGCGTCCCGGGCAGGCCTTCGCGAAACCCTGGAGGATGCCGTGGCTGATGTCACCGACCATGACGACCAGGCGGGGGTCGCACTGACCCACCTCGCTCATGGTGTCGGCAAATTCGAGTCTGAGTGTTTTCATCGTGCGAGTTCCTCCCTGATGGCCGCCATTTCCTGTTAATCGGGCACGCGGTGGTGCCACTTGCCGTGCCCTTCGACGAAGCTCACTCCCTTGCCCTTCGTGTTGCGTGCGATCACCACCTTGGGATTGCCGCGGGCGGAGAAGGTCAGGGAGCCAAAGGCAGCACTGAGCTCCTCGGCGGAATGTCCGTCGATGACCTGGGTTTCCCAGCCGAAGGCCCGCCATTTCGCGGGCAGGTCGTCGCGCGGCATGAGCTGCGCCGCCGAGCCGTTCCAGTCGACGATGGCGCACAGGTTTCCCAGCTGGAGGTTGCTGGCGACGTTGGCGCTCTCCCAGATGGTTCCCTCGTGGCATTCACCGTCACCCAGGAGCGCAAAGATCCTGTTTTCGCGTGCCTGGATGCGCAGGCCGAGCGCGATTCCAACCGCCGAGGGGAACCCATGGCCGAGCGATCCTGTGCTGGCCTCGGCACCGGGCACAATTGTCACGTCGGGATGACCGCCAAGCCTTCCCGCCGCCGTGCTGTAGTGGAGCATGTCCTCGTCGGTGAGGAAGCCGTGCTTGTGCAGCACGACGTAGAGTGCGCTGCACCCATGGCCCTTGCTCAGGATGAAATAGTCGCGCTCCGACCACTGTGGCTCCTTGGGGCGCACCCGCAGCACGTGGGCGTAGAGGTGGTCTATGATGTCAACGATGGAGAAGGAGCTGGGAATATGCCCCTCACCCGAGCGTTTCACCATCTCGGCAATTTTCAGACGGAGGTCGCTGTTGAGTGTCATGGGATCAGTAGTCGGTGGGTTGGAAAACGCGCCCCTGGCCGCCGTCCGCCAGGAAGCAGGAACCGATGCAGAAGGAGGCGTGTTCGGAGCAAAGGAAGGCGACGAGTCCGGAGATTTCCTCGATGCGGCCGAAGCGTTTGATGGCCATGCGCTCCGAGAGGTACTTGTTCACGTGCTCCGGGCGGGTCTGCTGCGCCTGGTCCCAATAGCCGCCCGGGGTGAAGACCGCACCGGGCATGACCGTGGTGAGCACCACATTGTCAGGCGAGACGTAACGGCCGAGGCTGCGCACGTAGGCATTCAACGCCGCCTTTGCGGCACAGTAGGAAGGGGGCCCCTGGTTCTCCAGCGCCGCGATGGAGGAGACATGCACGATGCGTCCCCACTTGGCGGCCTGCATCGCCGGGATGAAGGCACAGTTCAATTCGATGGAGACCTCGACGTTGAGGTGCATCACCCTGCGCCAGCCCTCGAGTCCCTCCAGGGGATTGGTATAGCCCAGGTTGCCACCGACATTGTTGACGATGATGTCCGGGGAGAGCGAGGCGGCGCGTATGCGGGAAATGAGTTCCGCCGG
>JAHFTI010000305.1:0-1789 GCA_023265535.1 Opitutaceae bacterium | reverse complement strand
CGAAAGCCCGGTGGTAACCAGCTTCTCCAGGCAATTCCGCCAGGAGCGAATCGAGGTCACCCTGGGTGCGCGAAACCGCGATGATGCGTGCGCCCTCGTTGGCCAGGGTCGAGCAGATGCCGCGTCCCAAACCGCGTCCCGCGCCGGTGACCAATGCTGTCCTGCCCTGTATTCCTAGGTTCATGGTGAGGGGGTCAAAAAAGGATGAGGGTGTGGAGGCTCTCGCCGGAACGCATCCGGTCCATGGCCTCGTTCACTTCAGCAAGTGAGACTCGGTGGCTGATCATGGAGGTGGCATCCACGCCGCTGCGCGCAAGGAGCCGCAGGTAGCGCGGGAGGTCCTGGGCGGGCTGGCTTTCGCCGCCCTCCGTGGCGAGCAGCCGCTTGCCAAAATGCATGGGCAGCGTGTTGAGGCGCAGTTGCTGGTCATGCGGCATCACACCCACGAGGACCAGGCGTCCCTTCGGGCCGAGACAGGACCAGGCCTGCTCGATGACCTGCGGGCGTCCCGAGGTCTCGATGATGAGGTCGAGCGGCGTCGTGCAATGGCGCGCCAGTTCAGTGGCGAGATCCTGCGTGCGTGAATTGATCAGGTGGGTGGCGCCAAAGCGGCGCGCGGCCTCCAGCTTGTGGTCCTCCACGTCGACCGCAATCAGCGGGGCGGCTCCGGCCAGCTGCGCGCCGAGCACGGCGCCCATGCCGATGCCTCCGACTCCAATGACCGCCACGCTTTCCCCCAGCTCGAGGCGGCCCACGCGGCAGACCGAGCCAAAGCCGGTCGTCAGCGTGTCGGCCATGAGGGAGGCGAGCTCAAAGTTCGCGCTGTCGGGCAGGAGTGTCACCCGATTCTCGGAGACGACCGTGTATTCCTGGAACGTGGTGATGTTGCCGGCGTTGATCCGTGCCCCCCTGCGCGCGTAGACCGCAGGCCTGGCCTGGATGCCGGTGCCTGGTCTCCAGTGCAGCATGACCCGGTCGCCTGCCTTGACCTTGGTGACTTCGGGGCCGACCTCGAGCACGATGCCTCCGCCCTCATGTCCGAGCAGGTGGGGCAGGAACTTGTCCGGGCCCTTAACGCCTGCCACCTCGCCCAGCTGCGAGCCGCAGATGCGGGTCGCCTTCACCTGCACGAGCACCTGCCCGTAGGAAAGCGCAGGGATCTCCACCTCGTCGATCTCGAGGGGCCTGCGTTGCTCCGTGAGGATGGCTGCCTTGGTTTTCATAGTGTCTCAGGGGATGAACCAATAGTAGTCGCCCGTGTAGCCGACCTCCTTGAAGAGCCTGACCCAGTCGTCCACGCTCATGTAGGTCTCGGCGGTGAGGATCCAGTCGAGCAGGCGCTCGTGCTCCTCCTCGGTCCTCCAGGCGTCGATCGTGATGAAGGATTTCCCGCGCGACACGCGCTGGATCTCGCGCAGCGCCTGCTTGCAGCGTTCAAGGGGCAGGTTGTGTATCGAGTTGATGGATACCACCAAGTCGAAGGACTTGTCCGGGTAGGGCAGGCTTTCTGCGGAGCCAAGGTCGATGAACTCCCCCATGCCGCCGTGCGCGTTGTCCCGGGCATAGGCAGAGACGTCGATGCCTCGCACCGTTGCGCCCGGCAGCACCTGTTGCAGGTCGTAAAGAAGGAAGCCCTTGGCTGCGCCCACGTCGAGGATGCGGGCCTCCGCGGGAAGTGCATAGTGCTCGACGAGGCGATGGGCCACGGGAAGCCAGCGTCCGTCATAGCGGTACCCTCCGTAGCCGTGGCGGCGTTCACCATCGAAGAAATCCTTGTCAAAGCGCTTGG
>JAHFTI010000304.1 GCA_023265535.1 Opitutaceae bacterium | reverse complement strand
GGCGCCCTCCGTGGTCTCGACGACATAGTAGGTGTCGCCAGGAGTCAGACCGGTGAAGCCGGTGCCGCTCACGTAGATCAGCGGGAGACCGACATAGAGGCTGTGATCGACCAGGGCGAAACTCTCGCCGATCGCGGCCGTGACGGGAGGAAGATTGAGGAGCTCGAGCTCGATGATCGAAAGGCCAACCAAGAGGGCCTTGTTAATATTAAACGGTGAACGCGGATATGCCATGATGTGGATGGGTTGTGGGTGGATGTGGGAGGAAAATGCTCAGCCGTAGATGCCGACCCCGCTCTTGCCGGCGGCCGTGGCGAATGACTGGAACCAGCCCTTGCGGCCGGAATCGGAATCGTCCTTGGAGGTGACCGTGATGTCGTCGCCGTCATCCGGGGCCAGGCACACCTCGAAGAAGCCCAGATGCTGACCCGTCAGGGCGTCGACCACCTGGTCATGCAATGCCAGGGTGCCCTGGTTGTTCGGCCCCCCGAACACGGCGGCCGTGCCGGTGCGCCGATCGGTATCACAGATGAGTAGGGCAAAGGTCAGCTCCTTGCGCACGATCATCGTGCGGCCGTTGGATTCTCGCTGGAAGGTGACACGCCCTGGGAGAATGAAGCACAGCCGCTGCTGCCTGCAGGCGAGCGTGTCGCCGAAGGCCTTGTCGATCTCGGAGGAGTCGTACAGGCGCACCAGTTGGAACAGCGGGCCCGACGCATCTGGGAGCTGTAGGGCAGCCACCTGGGCCTCGACGGCCTTCAGGATCTCGAGCGTGCCGTGGAAGTGCTTGGGAGCTGTGACGACGGTTGCCATAGTCAGTTTTGCATCAGACGGGTGACGGTGGAGCTGATCGCGACCTGGTACGCTCCGACGCGCTCCTCGATCGTGCGGCGGATGTAGGCTCGCGCCGGGACCTTGATATTTCTCGTGTGGGAGCGGACCTGGACGGTCCCCGTCTCCACGCGAACGCCCCTGTTTGCCGGGGCGATCTTTCCGGACTTCGGATTGAAAATGGCAGGCTGGGCTGTTCCCTCCACAAATTCATGAATGCGCCGCGTGTGCGCGCGCACAGTGACGCCACCCTGGAAGCCAAATTCGTGAATGCCGCCATACACGACGTTGGTGCCCATCCCAGAGTAGATGCCGCCATCGCTGCCCAGCTGGGCCTTCGTGGCATTGATGGAGCCGCGCAGGCGGTTTGTGATGACGCCCAGGGTGTCGGGGCCACGGCGGCTGAGGCGGCGCTGCTGAATCTGCCCCACGGTGACCTGGTTCTCACGGTCGATCGTGCGCAGCAGCTCGCGGCGAGCGGCCGCCGGCGCCTGCTTGAGGCGCGAGATGTAGGCCATGGAGCGGCCATCGAGGGAGATCTTGACGTCGACGCTCATGAGAGGGTGAGCCTCCGATAGGACTGCAGGACCGCGGTGACCTCGGGGGAGAAGGGCATGGTCGCGAGCGCGGCCGCCTGGGAGACCGTATTCACTGGGGTCCCGAGTTTCGGGTACTGCGCCCAGGTGGCACGGCAGTGCTGCAGCCAGGCGAGCTTGAGATCGGCGGGGAGAGCGCGGGCGCCGGCGGGCTTGACCCCGCTGCCATCCTCGCTCGTGTCGTACCAGTAGCCGCCCGTCCAGGTCACGCGCACCGTGCCCTCGTAGGATCCAGGCGCCCCGGTGAAGACAACGATGCCGGCGTTTCCATTCCAGGAGTTGAGCAGCGTGAGGATGTCCTCCCACTCGGCGCGGATGTTCTCGCGGAACTCGACGGCGCTGATGTCCTGGACTGGGTAGCGAGGGAGCCTGAGATAGGTTCTCTCGGCGCCGAACTCCTCCTGCGCCCCCACGAGGTATTCGAAGCTGCGGCCGCAGTACGCCTCGAAGGCGGCCGCCACGCCACAGCCGATCGCTGAGATCTGGGCATCCCAGGCAGTCTCAGTCCGAAGCTCCTCGGCGAGGAGCCAGACTTTGAGTTCAGAGAGGTTTCCGAGTCCGATATTCATCGGGTGACAATGGGGGACGGCCGCTTCACGGGAGCGGGCATCGGGCGAGTGGTGATGGGAGGGATCATTGAAAGGAGCAGGGCCGCGCCGCGGTGCGGCCCTGCAGGAAACGCGAGCTAGTCGCGGAGTGTGTTGACCACGCCCTTGGCGGCGTCCTTCACGGCGAGGGTCTTGCGGGCGTTGTTCGCGCCGCCAAACCAGCACACGGGACCGACGACGACAGCGGTGATCAGGATGGTGATGATGATGTCCATGGTGGAAGAGAGCCTCGGAGGAGTGCTCAAAAGAGCCGCCCGCACAGGCCGGGCAGCTCGAGGAGCAATCCAAATCAGGCGGCCGCGGTGATGAGAGCAGCGGTGGCGTCGACCGCGGCGTAATCGAAGTCGATCTCCTCGATGAAGCGGACGGCCAACTGGTCGTTCGCGAAGAAGACGTGCTCCGACGTATCGATGCGGGGACTGCCGTGCTGGCCGAACCACCAGAAGTCCAGGGCACCGAACACGGCCAGGGGCTGGTCGGCGGCGGCCGCGGTGCCGTACGGGGTCAGCACATCGGTCCAGACGATCGGGTAGCCGTCCAGGATGGCACTGCCATCGGGGAGGCGCTGGTACACGAGCGGCTCCGCATCCGTGCGGAAGCTCGGGAGGAAGGCCTCCCAGGTCGTGTCCAGATAGTAGGCACTGCGGGTGCCGGAGAGCGCCGCCTTGTTGACCTTGGTACGCAGAAGGCGGAAGTCAGCGAGCGTGGAATCGCTGGGCTTGGTCTTGCCGGCCGCAAGGACGACGGTCTTGGCGTTCGTGCGAGCCGTCTTGACGATACCGGCGACGTTTTCATAGGTCGCGGTGCCGTCAGCCAGGAAGCCCCAGGTGTCCTCCGCACGGGCGAACTCCGTGGCGCCGTAGCGCGCCAGGTACTGGCCGATGGGGACGATGCTCTGCTCGTCGATCTCGCGGGGGAGACGGACGAGGCCACCGATCTTGTGCGCATCCAGGGAGGCGAAGTCGATCATGGGATTCTTCTCGGCGAAGGCGGCGCTCATGGCGATCGAGCCGAAGGCCGGGCGGGTGCCGAAGCGCGGGGGCTTGGCGGTGCCCATGCCGATCGGGTACGGGGCCATCTTGCGGCGCACCACACCAAACTCACTGATGAGTTCCTTGATTTCGGAGCTGTACTGCACGGGCAGCGGAATGTCGCCGGTGGTGACAGCGGCCTTGGCCTCGAGGCCGAGTACCTGGCGGGCGATCGCCGAGAGGGCGCTGCGCTGCTCGGGGATGCTGGAGAGGCTCTCCAGCTTGCCACTCTTCTCACAGTGCAGGATGAACTGTCCGGCGAGCCACTTGGCGCACGAGTCAGTCACTTTGCCGGGCTCACGCACACGCGGGCCCATGTAGGAGTCGAGGCCGGATTTGCGCAGGTCGACGAGTGTCTTTTGCACCTCGGCAAGACCCGTGGTCAGGCCCTTCACGGCTTCGCCCTGGGTGCCGACAGCCTTTTCCACATCCGTGAGCTTCTGGAAGTTCTTGTTGAGGTTGGACAGGGAGACCTTCAACTCCTTGTTGAGATCATCGTCCTCGGTAAGGCCGAGGGCAAGGGGCACGGTGTTGAGGCCGCCGAGGGCGAGCATGTTGTACGCGGTCACCAGGGTGAACGCGGCGATGACCTGGAAGAACAAGGAGAGACGATTCGAGACGTGTCGTTTCATAACGATGGGATGGATGGGTGGTGGGAGTGCTCAGAGGTGAGCCTGGACAGCCGCGAGGACTGCGAACTTCGCCCGCCGGCGGGCTACCTCGGCATCGGCGGGATGGGTGGCCGAGGTTGCTGTCTTCGATGTCGCGATCATTGCGGAAAATTGGTCGATATCCTGTTCGCTCAGGCATCCGGCCTTGTAGGCCTTGGCCAGGGCGTTCGGGTTGGCACCGATCACGCACTGGGAAAGTTCGATCTGCTCCTGCTCGAGGTACACCACGCGCAGCTTGGCCGCAGTGGCGGCATCGAGCTTGAGCTCATTGACGACGGAGACGAAGTCGCTGGAGACCTGGTCCCACTTCGAGACCATGCGCACGGGCACGAATCCCACGCTCACGGCCTTGAGGAATTTGTCGCGAACCATCTTGAAGGCCCAGTCCGCGAGGGTGCCCGGCTCACGCGAGTACCGGACGGTCTCGATGAGCTGGCCCTTCTCGATGCGCCAGGACATCACCTGGCCGAGCAGCTTGGTGATCGTGCTGTAGTCGTGGCTGTCGACGAAGGGCGCGTTCTTTGCGAAGTGCGTGAAGCGCCAGCCACCGACACGGACGATCTCCTGGTAGCAGTCGAGGGTTTCATCGGACGCGACGAACTCGACGGTGCCATCCGACTCGCTGATGACCTTGGCTTCGACGGCGAGTTCACGGCGGATGGGTTCCTGGAGTTTGGCTTTCTGGAGGATGGAGCTGATGTTCATTCTGATTTTGCGATCGAGACGCAGTGACAGTTGATGACGTTCCCGGCGGAGCCGGAGGGGTCGCCTGGGTGCATGAGCTGCTCCCCGTCGACGATGAAGGGTTCGTCCAGGGCCACGCTCTGCCCATTGGCATCAGCGTGCGCCTGGCGCACATTGGAGTTCCCGCTCGTGAGCCACTGTTTGAATGGCACACCGGCGTCCTGCATGGCCTGGTCGCGGGCGACGCCGTAGCACACGGCCGTCTCGGTAGCTGCGATCGTGCGGGCACGTCCGTCCGAGATCCCGTTGAAGGCGGTGCGCACACGGGCGGAAAGCTGCTCCATGGTGTCGCCGGCGTTGAGGCCGTCTTCGAGCGAGGCCTTCACGCTGGAGTGGATCTGCTCGCTCGCGTCCTTGAAGCGGTTCTCCCGCTCGCGCAGGAACGAGAGAGCCTTGGCAGGCGGGAATGACCAGGGATCGTCCTTACCCAGTTCGGAGAATAGCTGTTTGCCGGCGCTGTCGAGCGCGGTTTTGGCGCGCTTGCGCATCGTGGCGACCATACCCTCGCTGAAGGTGTCCAGGTCGAAGATGAGGTCAGCGGCCGCGGCCTTGGTCACAGCCTTGCCCAGGATACGCGAGATTTTGGCCAGAGTGGCGGCACGCGCCTGCATGAGCTCGCGGCGGATCCCGCTCTCGAAGGCCTTCATGGTCTCGACGCGCTTGCCCATGTGGCTCTTCCAGAGACGCACTTCCTTTTCGCTGCGGCCCTTCATCATTGAGCCCTGCTCACTGTGGCAGGTGCAATGGAAGGCCGAGAAGTCAGGCTCCGCCGGCGTGGCCACTTTCGGTTCAACGCGCTTGCACGCGCGCTGCCGGGCGAGGAGCACCAGGCGCAGCTGGGCGACAGCGGGATCCTCGTCGACAGGTTCTGCCAGGGCGGGGTCCGCCTCGCTCGGGGGCGTCGGGGCCGGGCTCGTATCTCCGCCGATCGCGGCGACACTGAAGGGCAGGTACCCGACATCCCATCCCGAGAAGGGCTTCATGCCCAGACCGAGATAGTCGTTGGCCTCACGCATCGGCATGCCCATGCCCCAGAGCTGCTGCGCGGACTGGATCCGGCTCGCGCGCACCTCGATCATCACAGGGTGATCGTCCCAGTCGAGTTCAGCAGTAAGGGACAAACCTGTCTGCATCGAGGCGACCATAGCCAAGGCGCTCGCGATCTCATTGCCCATGGGCTGGCAGGTCCCTGAGATGAGCTGGTAGCGGTCGGACTCTTTCCCGATCGAATAGGACGCCTTGACTTCCGCCATCGAGGGAGGGACGCCGAACGCGACGTAGACCTCCTGGTGCGACATGCCCTTGCCGACATTGAGGTCGGTGCTG
>JAHFTI010000303.1 GCA_023265535.1 Opitutaceae bacterium | reverse complement strand
GACACCACCGAGGGCGTCATCATCATGGCGGCCACGAACCGCCCCGATGTGCTGGACAATGCGCTGCTGCGCCCCGGCCGCTTCGACCGCTCCATCAACGTGGACCTGCCCGACATCATCGGTCGCGAGCAGATCCTCAAGGTGCACGCCAAGAAGATCAACCTCTCCGAGCAGGTCGACCTGAGTGTGCTCGCCCGAGGCACACCGGGCCTTTCGGGTGCTGAACTGGCAAACCTTCTCAACGAGGGCGCGCTGCTCGCGGCCCGTCGCAACAAGAAGAAGGTCGACATGCAGGACCTCGACGATGCGCGCGACAAGGTGCAGTTCGGTCGCGAGCGCCGCCGCCTCATGGACGACGAGGACAAGAAGATCGTCGCCTACCACGAGGCCGGCCATGCCCTCATCGGCGCCGTGCTCGATGACGGCGAGCTTCCCGTGCACAAGGTGACCATGATCCCGCGTGGAAACTCGCTGGGCAGCACCATGTACATCCCGAAGAAGGACAACTACAACTTTGCCCGCCGCCGCATGCTGGCACGTCTCGCGATGATGTACGGCGGACGCCTGGCCGAGGAGCTTGCCCTGGGTGACATCACCCGCGGCGCCTCGGGCGACATCAACAGCGCCACCAAGCTCGCCCGCGCCATGGTGTGCGAGTGGGGCATGAGCGACATGGGGCCGATCCATTTCGGCGACAACTCGGACACCGTTTTCCTGGGGCGCGACATCGCCCGCCAGCAGAGCGTCTCCGAGGAGACCGCCAAGCGCATCGATTTCGAGGTGCACCGCATCATCATGGAGCAGTACGAACGCGCCCGCCAGATCCTCACGGAGAAGCGCGACGTGCTCGACAAGATCGCGCAGGCCCTGATCGAGTACGAGACCATCGAGGGCAAGCACGTCATCGAGCTGCTCAACTATGGCGAGATCCGCACCCCCGTGGTGCGCGTGGCTCCGGCCGCACCCTCCGGCTTCGAGGACAAGAAGCCCGAGAAGGCTCCCGAAGGCGCCGTGCCACCGCCCATCATGCCGGCTGACAGCACCCCCGCCGCGAGTTCCTGATCCGTCCTCCGGACCAATCATTGAAAAGCGAAGAGCCCCGGCTCTTCGCTTTTTTGTTGTAGGGCGGCCAAGGCGTGGCAGGTGTTGCAGCCTCCATGACCGCCTCCTCGATTGTTTTTTCCTCCCAAGGCCAACGTGCGAAGTCCCCGACCATCGCCCGCCTCATGACCATGGCGCTGGAGAAGCAGGGCTTATTGTCGCTGGCGGCCGGGTTCACCGACAATCGCAGCCTGCCCCTGGAGGAAGTGGAGGCGGCAGTGAAAGCCCTGGCAGAGGGGGGCGATAATCGTGAGATTCTGCAGTATGGCATGAACCAGGGACGCCCGGACCTGCGCAAGCTGCTCGCGGAGCGCTTCCTGGGGATGGAACCCGATGCCGGACTGGGACTTGACCTTGCTCGCAACTGCCTGGTGACGAATGGTTCGCAGCAGGCGCTTTATCTCGCGGTCCAGGTCCTGTGTGACGCCGGGGATATCGTGCTCGTGGATCGCCCGAGTTACTTTGTGTTCCTGGAGATGCTTCAGGGGCTCGGAGTGCGGGCCCTCTCGCTTCCGACCCTTGCGGATGGCAGTGTCGATGTGGAGGGGCTGGAGAGGCTTCTCGACCAGCTCGAGGCTGCCGGCGAGCGTCGCAGGGTGAAGGCCCTGTATTTTGTGAGTTATTTCAGCAACCCCTCCTCGCGAAGCATGAGTGAGGCGGAGAAGGAGCTTATCGCCCATGCCCTGCGCAGGCGCGCGATGCTGGTGCCGGTCATCGAGGATGCCGCCTATCGCGATCTCTACTTCGAGAAGCCATTCCCTGCTCGCAGTGTGCTCAGCCTCGCGGCGTGGGAGGGCTTCCCCCGGCTTTACCTGGCGACGATGACCAAGTCGTTCGCGACGGGGTTGAAGATCGGCTATGGCTTCTGCACGCATGAGGCCTGGCTGGCCCGCATGCTGAACATCAAGGGACACCAGGATTTTGGCAGCTCGAATTTTGGGCAGGCCATCTGCCAGCAGGTCATGGCCAATGGTGGCTTCGAACGGCAGCTCACCAAGATAAGGGCCATTTACCTGCGCAAGATGCAGGTGCTCAACCGGAGCCTGGAGCAGGGGGGCCTGCGTGAGTTGGGCTGGTCCTGGTCCGTGCCCACCGGGGGGCTGTACCTCTGGCTGCAGGCGCCCGCCGGGCTGGATACGCGCCTGGACTCTCAGTTCTGCCAGCGTTGTCTCGAGGCGGGTGTCATCTATGTGCCTGGTGACCTGTGTCATGGGGATCACGCCCCGCACGACAGGGTACGCCTGAGCTTTGGTGTCCTTGGCGAGGATGCCTTGCAGGAGGCGGGCAGCCGTTTTGTCGGGGTGGTCCGGGGCATGGTCAGCGCGCCGGCCAACTGAGGGCTTGGGTGCGCACTTGGCGTTAAAGTCCTTCTAATTGGGGCCGTTGAGATAATGACACCGCTGTAGCCCCACCGAGGTGGGGTTTCGTCCACGCCACCCCATGAAACCCTCCAAGAAGCAGTTTTTGGAAGCGATCGCCAAGATTGAGCGCTTCTCTCCGGCACCCCGCGTGCTTTCGCAAGCCATGCGCCTGCTCCAGAATCCCGATTCGGACCTGGACGACATCACCAAGCTCATCCGCAGCGACGCGGCCCTGACCGGTGACATCCTGCGCGGTGCCAACAGTGCCTTTTATTCGTTGGGAGAAAAGATTCCCTCCCTGGAGCGCGCCATCCAGAAGATCGGTTTCGGCGAATGCATGCGCCTGCTCAAGCTGAGCGTGGCCCACAGCATGTCCCAACGCGACCTGGGCTGTTATGGCATCGACGGCGAGGCCTTCTGGTCGGAAAGCCTCTTCAACGGCATCTTCATGGAGACGGTGGCCCGCGAGACCCAATGCGCGGACCCGGACACCGCCCACACCACCGGCCTGCTGCGTTATGTGGGGCGCCTGGCGATCAACCAGTGTCTCGTTGATTTTGGCATCGGACTTTTCCCGGACGGGCACACCAGCCTGAGCGAGTGGGAGACCGAGAACGTGGGCTTCCATCAGACCGAGGCGGCGGGGCACCTGCTGCGCGCCTGGCGCTTTCCCGAGGACATTTGCACCGCGATCCAATGGCAGGAGGATCCGGCATCGGCGCCTGCGCCTGAGCCGCTCCTGGATTGCCTGAGCTTCACGCTGGGCGTGCTGCCCGAGGGGCTCGGCATGGAGTACGCCTCCAGCAGGGCGGGCACGGAGGATGTGGAGCTGCAGCCCTGTTCCTTCGTGGACACCCACGAGCTCGATGCGGAGCAGGTGAAGGGCTGGCTCGTCGAAACGCGCGAGCGTTTTGTGGAGATCAACGGCAAGCTTTACGCGGGCGTGAAACGCTGAGCCCGCCCCCTTCCATTGCCCCTTGCCAGGCACGAAGCCCCCGCCACTCAGGCGAGGGCTTTTTTGATGAGCTGTTCCGTCGTGGCGGTGGCGCCCAGGGCGAGTGCGGCGCGGCGTATCGCCTGGTCGGCGTCGGAGGCCTTGTAGCCGAGGGCGCAGAGGGCGGCGATGGCATCGGTCATGCGGGAGTCGCCGCCGCCAGCGGAGCCACCCTTGTCAGGCGCGGAGCTATAGGCTCCCTCGAGGCCGGTGCCGCCGAGCTTGCCCTTGAGCTCCACGACGAGGCGCTCGGCGGTCTTCTTGCCGATGCCGGGGCATTTCGCGAGGGTGGCGATGTCGCCGATGCGGATGGCGCTCTCGAGCGAGGGCAGGGAGAGCTTGCTCATGATGGACAGCGCCATCTTGGGGCCGACGCCCGTGACGTGCTCGATGAGCATGCGGAAAAAGTCGCGCTCGGCCGTGGAGGCGAAGCCGTACATGACCTGGGCGTCCTCGCGGTACACGACGTGCGTGTGCAGCATCACGCGGGAGCCGTTGGCCGGGAGCTTCTCGGCGGTGGTCACCGGGATGTGCACCTCGTAGCCGAGGCCGCCGGTCTCGACGATGGCGTGTAGTGGCGTGGCGGATACGAGGGTGCCGGTGAGGGAGACGATCATCGTGGGAGGGGGACAAAAAAAGGGGGCTGCACAAGGAGACCGCGCATCGGCCCCGGGTGCCAGCCCCGATTTTGGACGGCTTACTTCAGGCCGAGCACGTCCTGCATGTCGTACACGCCGGGCTTCTGGGAGACGGCCCACTGGGCGGCACGCACGGCGCCGCGCGCGAAGATGGAGCGGTCGCTGGCCTTGTGGGTGAGCTCCACGCGCTCGCCGAGGGCGGCGAAGATGACGGTGTGGTCGCCGACGACGTCGCCGCCGCGGATGGCATGGATGCCGACCTCGCTGTTGGTGCGTTCGCCGGTGATACCCTGACGGCCGTGGCGCAGCGCCGTCTCGTTGAGCTTGCGCTCCTCGAGGATGATCTCGAGCAGGCGGGCGGCGGTGCCGCTGGGGGCGTCCTTCTTGAAGCGGTGGTGCATCTCGAGGACCTCTGCATCGTAGTCGTTGCCCAGGACAGCGGAGGCGCGGCGGGTGAGTGCGAAGAGCAGGTTCACGCCGACGGAGAAATTGCCGGCCCACACGCAGGGGACCTTGGCCGCGAGGGCGAGCAGCTCCTTCTTTTCCTCTGAGGAGTGCCCGGTGGTTCCGATGATGATCGGCTTGTTATGGGCGACGGCCAGCTCGATCATGCCGCGCGTGACAGCGTGGAAGCTGAAGTCGATGATGGCATCGCAGGAGGCGATGTGGTCGGCGGGCTTGTCGCCTGCGTCACAGGCGGCGCCGATGCGGCAGCCCATGTCGATGGCGGCGGCGGTGATGGCCTGGCCCATGCGGCCCTTGGCGCCATTGAGAAGGATGGAAATGGACATGTGCGGAGTACGTCGTGGGTGGCGTGGCGGGGCGGCTTACTTGCCGACGAGCTCGAGGGTCTTCTCGAGGGTGGCCTGGCTGGAGGCGAGCATTTCGCAGAGGGGCGGGCGGACCTCGTTGCTTCCGATGATGCCGGCGCGGGCGAGGGCGTACTTCACGGGCACGGGATTGGGCTCGATGAAGAGGTTCTTGAAGAGCGGGTAGAACTTGCGGTGGATGCGGTTCGCGGCGGTGAAGTCGTTCTTGAGGGCGAGGGCCACCATCTTGGAGACTTCCTTCGGGATGAAGTTCGAGGCGACGCTGATGACACCCTCGGCGCCGACGGACATGAAGGGGAGGGTGAGCGAGTCGTCACCGGAGAGGACCGTGATGTCCTTGCCCATGGCCTGCTTGAGCTGGTCGACGCGGTCGACGCTGCCGCCGGCCTCCTTGATCATGAACACGTGCGGGTACTTGGCGCGCAGGCGTTCGACGGTCTGGATGCCGATCTCGATGCCGCAGCGGCCGGGGATGGAGTAGAGGATGATGGGCTTGTCGGTGGCCTCGGCGAGCGTGGCGAAGTGGCGGTACACGCCCTCCTGGCTCGGCTTGTTGTAGTAGGGGGCAACGACGAGCATGGCGTCCGCGCCGGCGGCGTCGGAGAGCTTGGTGAGCTCGATCGCCTCGGCGGTCGAGTTGGAGCCGGTGCCGGCGATGACGGGGACGCGGCCGCGGGCGTAGTCGATGGTCGCGCGAATCACCTCAAGGTGCTCGGCATGGTCGAGGGTGGGGGACTCGCCGGTGGTGCCGACGGGAACCAGACCGCTCACACCGCCCTTGATCTGATGGTCGATCAGTTTCTTCAGATCGCCGAAATCGACCTTCTGGTGACGGAAGGGAGTGACGAGTGCGGTGATGGTTCCAGTGATAGGGCGGAGTTTCA
>JAHFTI010000302.1 GCA_023265535.1 Opitutaceae bacterium | reverse complement strand
CAGGTGCCGTCGGGCTGGCGCTGCGGCACGGCGTCGGGCAGCAGGATGCCGAACTTCTGGCGCATCTGCGTGAGCGTGCGGCGCAGCGGGCCTCCGTGGGCGAAGGGGCCGAAGTAGCGCGAGCGATCGTCCTTGCGGATGCGCGTGAGGCGGAAGCGCGGAAGCTCCTCGCCAAGGTCGACGCGCACGAGGGGGAAACGCTTGTCGTCCGTGAAGTCGGTGTTGTACCTGGGCTTGTACTGCTTGATGAGCTTGCCCTCGAGCAGCAGGGCCTCGGGCTCGCTGCGCACCTCGAGGATGTCGAAGTCCTCGATCAGCTCGATGAGGGCGCGGATCTTCGGCGTGGAGGCGAAGGCGCGCGAGGGGGTGAAGTAGGACGACACACGCTTTTTCAGGCTCTTGGCCTTGCCGACGTAGATGATGCGCCCAAGGCGGTCCTTCATCAGGTATACGCCGGGCTTCTCGGGCAGGGCGCGCACCTTCTCCTTCAAGGACGGGGAGTGCTCGTTATGTGGGTGGCTCGCTGGCATTTTTTCCGGATCAGCATACTCTGCAGAAAGACCGTATGGTTTCAACCGACTCCTCCACTCGCATGCCCGATCGCAAGCCCATCACGCAGCTCAACTACGAACTGGTGACCCTGGGCGACGAACTGCTCCTGGGCCTCACGGTGAACAGCCATCTTTCCTTCATCGGGCAACAGCTCGGACGCCACGGCGTCACGCTGCGGCGCAATGTCACGATCACCGACGACGCCGAGGACATAGCAGCCCAGTTCCGCGAGAGCTGGGCCCGCTCCGACGTGGTTCTCATGACCGGCGGCCTGGGGCCGACCTGCTACGACCGCACCCGCGAGGTCGTGGCCGAACTGCTGGGGCAGAAACTGGTGTTCCACCCCGAGATCGAGAAGGCCATCGAGCTTCGCTTCGCGCGCAACGGCCGCAAGATGACGCCCAACAATCTCAAGCAGGCCTACGCCTTCGAGCGCGGCGAGGTGCTGCCAAACCCGAACGGCACGGCGCCGGGTCTCTGGGTGGAGCAGGACGGCAAGGTGCTGTGCATGCTGCCCGGCCCGCCGAACGAGCTGCAGCCCATGTTCAACGACCAGGTGCTGCCCAGGCTCGCCGCACTCGGGCTGCTGATGGAGCGCGAGGCCTACGTGCAGGTGCGCACGGCCGGCATCGGTGAGAGCGCCCTCGAACACAAGCTCCAGCCCGTCTTCGACCGGCACCGCGGCGGCCTGGTCGTGGCCTTCTGCGCCCATGCCGGCCAGGTGGACGTGCGCCTGAGCTCCCCGACGGGCAAGTTCGGCGAGCCCCAGCTGCGCCAGGTGGCGGCGGAATGCGCCATCCTGCTGGGCGACGACTTCATGTGCTTCGGGCACGACAGCCTCGCCATGATCTGCGCCGATGCCCTGCGGGCCGGGGACTACACCCTCGCGGTGGCGGAGACGGCGACGGGCGGCCTGCTCGCCGACGCGTTCGCCAACGTGCACGGCGCCTCGAAATGTTTCGCGGGCGGCTGCGTGTGTTACTCGAACGAATCCAAGTCGCAGCTCCTGGAAATCCCCGACGAGATCATGATGCAGCACGGCGCAGTGAGCCCGGAAACCGCGGTGGCCATGGCCACTGGCGCGGCGGAAAAGCTCGGCGCCGACTATGCACTGGCCATCACCGGCTACTCGGGCCCCTGCGGCGGCGGCGGCAAGGAGAATCCCGTCGGCACGATGTACCTGGCCCTCTACTCGCCGGGAGGCGTGTGGTCGCGCAAGCTCTGCTACCCGGGCCCGCGCAGCACCGTGAAACAGCGCGCCATCAACGCCGCGCTCGACTGGCTGCGGCGAGAGCTGGTGCGCGGCGCCGGCTGCAGCGACGGCAGCGTGCACAGCCATTGCGGGTGACCGCACGACCACAAAAAAGCCGGCACGCATGCCGGCTTTTTTTGCGGGCTGAAGCCAACGGACTCAGCCGACCAGCTGGCGCAGGGCGGTGAGGTACTTCTCCTTCGTGCGCTCGATGACCTCGGCAGGGAGACTCGGGGCGGGAGGCTGCTGGTTCCACTTGAGGGCGACCAGGTGGTCGCGCACGAACTGCTTGTCGTAGCTCGGGGGATTGCCACCGACGGCATAGCTCTCGGCGGGCCAGTAGCGGGAGGAATCGGGTGTGAGCACCTCGTCGATGAGGATGAGGTTGCCGGCGGCGTCGGTGCCGAACTCAAACTTGGTGTCGGCGAGGATCATGCCGGCCTTAGCGGCGCGGTCGTGGCCGAGCTTGTAGAGGGCGATGCTGGCCTCCTTGACCTTCTCGTAGAGGGCGGCGCCGACGATCTCCGCGCCCTGGGCGTCGTTGATCGGCTCGTCGTGTTGTCCCTTGGGAGCCTTGGTGGTGGGCGTGAACAGGGGCTCGGGGAGGCGCTGGGCCTGCTTGAGGCCGGCCGGGAGCTTCAGGCCGCAGACCTCGCCGGTCTTCTGGTAGCTGCTCCAGCCGCTGCCGACGAGGTAGCCACGCACGATGCACTCGATGGCGAGGGGCTTGAGCTTGCGCACGATCATCGAGCGCAGTTGCAGGTCGCGGTCGGTGATGCCGCGGCGTTGCATCTCGCCGATCTGGTCGGGGAGGAGATGGTTGACGATGAGCCCCTTGCTCTGCTCGAACCAGAAATTGCTGATCTGCGTGAGGATGATGCCCTTGCCGGGGATGCCGTCAGGAAGGATCACATCGAAGGCCGACAGGCGATCCGAGGCGGTGAGCAGGAGTGCGTCACCGAGGTCGAAAATCTCACGGACTTTACCCGAGGCGATGCGGGGGAAGGGAAGACCGTCGACAGAGGTCACGGCCTTGGAGGGAAGAGCGGCGGCGATTTCGGCGTAGTTCATGAAGGGAGGTCGGAGACCAAAACCAAAAAGTTCAGGGCTGCAACGCCGGAGCGCCTGCATTTCGCGAAATAGCCACCCCTTTCAGCGATCGAACTCGCGAAGGGCTGCGACAAACGACTCCGTTGCCAGGACGGCGCCCTCCTCCATGGGGCGCCTGAGTTGCCCGGTCCTCAAGAGGAAGGCGCTGAGATCCTCCATGTAACGCTCCAGGCCTCCCCGGGGCGAATTGCGCTCAAGCAGCTTCGTGGAACTGTGCATGCTGACGGAGTCGACCATCGCGCGCAGGTCGCTCTCGGAGAAATCCGGATCGAAGGGGAAGGTGCGCTCGTTGAGGATACGTTGGTACTCGCGCCAATTCTCGGGTGCCTGAAGCCAGGTGACGGCCTGCAGGAACCCCTTCCAGAACTTGGCGAGATGGCCGGGGGGGAACTGCTTTACCCGTTCCCGAAGGGCCCCGAAGCCCTCCGGGATCACACCCGGATAGGAGGCGCTGGTGGCATAGACGCGGCCATTGCCCAGACGCACGGCCCGCAGCGACTGGGGATCGTAGTTCACGATGACAGGAAACTTGCCCTCAATGAAACGATCGGTGAGGGCCTGGGTGTCGGCCTCGACCACCTTCACATCCGAATAGGCGAGGTGTTGGCTGCGCAGGAAGCGATCCAGGAAAAAGGTGACAGACGGCTTGTTGAGGTAGATGCCGACAGTCTGGCCGCGCAAATCACCTGGATCAAAATCCGTGCGCGCCAGGATCTTGTCCCCACCTTGCGACCAGTCCGTCTCAGCCAGCACAACAATGTCCACCCCCGCCTGATAATAGCCCATCCAGGACCCGATCATGTCGAGTGCCAGGTCGACGTGCCCCTGGAGGAGGGCATCATTGACCTCCTGGTTGGTCCGGTACACCGTCACCTGCACCTCCAGGCCCTGCTGACTCCAGAACCCCTTCGCATCAGCCACATTAAGACCGGAGAAGCCCGCCCAACAGACCGTGCCGACGCGGAGCTGGGCGGCGCCGGCCGGAGGACACCAAAGGAAGCAGAGGAAAGCCGCCAGAGCCATCACAAGAGGAGGACTTCGGAGGAGGGCCGGCTCGGTGGGGCGGGCGCGCATGGCAAAGATAATGAGGGAGGGAAGGAGGGAGGAGCGCGCGGCGGGGACTGCCTCAGAGCTGCTTGCGGCGCTTCCAGGCCTCGCGCACCGTGTTTGCCAGGTCATTGCTGCTGAATGGCTTGGCTAAAACCGCATCCAATCCCGCCTGAATGCAGGCCTCGACGTCCTCCGCCATCACGCTGGCGGTGCAGGCCACCATGTGGGGCTGGAGATCCTCGGCCAGCATGTCGCGGATCTGACGGGTGGCCTCCCGGCCGTCCATGACAGGCATGCTGATGTCCATGAGCACAAGGTCATAGGGGCGGGCCCTGAGCGCCTCGACGGCCTCGAGGCCGTTGGAGACATAATCGGCCCTGAGGTGCATGCGGCTGAACATGAGGCTCAGGGTCTGGCAATTCACCCCGTTGTCCTCGGCGACGAGAATGCGAAGGGAGGCGTAGGCGGAAAGGTCCATGGAATCCGCTGCAGGGGACTCCCCCGTGCTGCGTATGGCCTGGGCGGGCTCGACCAGGCGCTGGAGATTGGCCTGCAGCGTGGAACGGCGGAGCGGCTTCGGGAGCACGGCATCCACGCCCGGAGGCACATTGGAGAGGGCGGGGCTGCCAAAAGGCACAAGGAGTGCCACCTTGAGCTGGCGGAAGGCAGCGCTCAGCTTCAGGCGCCCGGCCAGGGCGCCGGCCATGTCGTGGTTGCCCATCACGTTGATGAGCATGATGTCGGGATGAAGAGCGGCGGCCTGGCGTTCGAGCTGGTCAAAGCCGTTGCAGGCAGACACCGCAAGCCCCCAGTGCTCGAGCTGGCGATGCAGCTGGCGCAGGAACCCTTCGTTGGAGGAGCACACCAGCACACGCTTGCCCTTGAACGAGGCGGGCGGGACTTCGGCGGGGGCGGCGGCACCACGGACCAGGGGCAACTCGATGCAGAAACGGAACACGGAGCCCTTGCCTGGCTGGCTTTCGACCTCGATCGAGCCACTCATGGCCTCAACCAGATGGCGGGAGATGGCGAGGCCGAGGCCGGTGCCGCCGAAGCGGCGCGTGTTGGAGTCGTCGACCTGGAAGAAGGGCTTGAAGAGCAGCTCGAGCTTGTCCTTGGCGATGCCAATTCCGGTGTCGCAGATCTCAAACTGCACGAAGCCGGGGCGGGTGGCGGCGCGCAGGGAGAGCCTCACCTCGCCGTGTTCGGTGAACTTCACGGCGTTGCCGAGAAGGTTGATGAGGATCTGGCGCAGGCGCGTGGGATCGCCCATGCGCTCGATGGGGAAACCGGGGTCGATGTCGGAATACAGTTCGAGGCCGCGCAGGGAAACCTCATGGGCCAGCGTGTCGAGCACCTCATCCACGAGGATCTCCAGATTGAGCGGGATGCTCTCGACGCGCAGGTGGCCGGACTCGGACTTGGAGTAGTCGAGGATGTCGTTGATGATGGCGAGCAGGGCCTGCGAGGACTGGCGCATGATGCGCAGGTATTCGCCCTGCTCGGCGCTGAGCGGGGTGTCGGCCATGAGGGAGCCGACGCCGATGATGCCGTTCATGGGAGTGCGGATCTCGTGGCTCATCGTGGCCAGGAAACGGCTCTTGGCGTCGACGGCCTTGCGGGCGTCCACGGCGAGGGCCTCGGCCTTGCGAAGGGCGAGCTCGAGTTCGGCATTCTTTTCGTGGAGCAGGCTGGCTTGGTGGGCGATCTGGGCGGTGCGGTCGTCGACGGCGAGCTGGAGAGCCTGGTTGTTCAGGCTGAGACGCTTCACGCGCCAGCGCACCAGCAGGAAGATGCAGGCGCCGGCGAGCAGGCAGTAGAGGATCCAGGCCCAGACAGTGCCGTACCAAGGGGGCA
>JAHFTI010000301.1 GCA_023265535.1 Opitutaceae bacterium | reverse complement strand
ATGGGCGAGGGTCTCGGCCTGGGATGCGATCGTTGCAGCCTGGTTCGTGTTGTTGGAGATCTCCTGGATGCTCGCCTGCATCTCCTCGGTGCTCATTGCCATGACGCCGACGTTGCGGCTTACCTGCTCGGAGGCGGCGGCGACCATGTTGGCCTGTTGGGACGTGAAGGAACTGTTCCTGAGCACCTCCGTGCTGATCTGGCTGAGCTGCTCCGAGGAATGGCTGAGCTTGCGGCTGTCCTCGGCTATGGTGACCAGGTGCCCGCGCAGGTCGTCGACCATCTTGTTGATCGAATCGCCGATCTCTCCCACCTCATCGCTGGAAACCTGTGCGACCTTGGTCCTGAGGTCGCGGTCAGCGACCCGATGGATGACGTTCCCCGTGGCCCTGAGGGGGGTGATGATCTGGCGTTGGACGAGCCACCACACGAGGGAGCCCGAGATCGCGAGGATGAGCACCAGGCTCACGCAGGACATGAGGAGCAGGTTGCCCGAGATGGTCCGGGTGAAGTCGGTCCAGTGGGACTGTGCCTCGATAAGGGCCGAGCGGTTGAAGCGGTAGATGAGCACGCCGCCGACGGCCGTGTTGCGGAAATCCTTGTGGCATTCGTAGCAGGCTGCCCTCGACTTGAGGGGCTGGTAGACCTCAAGGAGATCGCCGACCTTGCGCTCCACGCGTTCTATGTTGGTGGTGAGCCGGTTGAGCAATTCGGCGGGCAGTTCCTGGCGCAGTCGCTGCGGGTCGGTCGAGAAGGTGATGCGGCCCTTGTTGCTGGCGAGGGAAAGCTCCCGCAGGGACTTCACCTCCCGCAGGCCTTCGAGGTTGCGTTGGAACTTGTCCATCTCACCGTCCGCCATGTGGCCGACGAGGGAGCTTTCGGTTGCAAGGCGCAGGTCTGCCATGGCTTCCGCGAAGGAGCTCTCCTCGTGAGCGAGGCTGTCGCGTTCCTGGGAGCCCAGTAGTGATGAAATGCGCTGGAATTGAATGACTTGAGTGACTACAAAAGCCGCAAAAATCACGAGGAAGATGGAGAGGTTGAAACGGGCCTGCAGTTTCATGCGCGAACACAGATCATCGGCGCCTTGCTGAAAGCACTTGAGGGAATGGGGGCTATGAAAGTGGGGGCGGTGGTCGCAGGAGAGGGGGCTTTTGTCGCAGCGCCCTTGAATTTGCGTGGCGCATTGGCACACTCGGCCGTTTTCCATGATGCGCTCCGGAAGGTTCCTTTCCCTGTTTTTCCTCCATTCCGCCTGCCTGCTGGCACTGTTCGCAGAGGCCTCCGAGCCTGCACGCCAGCCTGAGCGGATCATCCTGAACCTGACCGCGGAGCCTGCCACTTCCATGGCTGTGACCTGGTGCACGGAAGTGGAATTGGGCGAGCCCGTGGTGGAGTGGGCGGTGGCGGCGGAGGGGACTGAGTTTGTGAAGCTGGCACAGCGGCTCCCGGCCCGGATGGAGCGTTGGGCAGAGCCCGTGGGGGCGCCCGCATACCACTATTCGGCGGTGCTGACGGGGCTGAAGCCGGGCACGCGCTATTGCTACCGCGTGGGGGCGGGCCTGCAGCTCAGCGAGTGGAACCAGTTCACCACCGCCGAGGCTTCGGCGAAGCCCTTCAGTTTCGTGTGGCTGGGTGACCCGCAGGATGAGATCACCGAGCACTGCTCGCGTGTCTTTCGCGAGGCCTACCGCACGGCGCCCAAGGCGGCGTTCTGGCTTTTCACGGGGGACATCTGCGGGGATCCGCTCGATTCCCAGTGGGCGGAATTTTTCGGCGGCATGGGCTTCATTGCGCGCATGGTGCCGAGCATCATGACGCCGGGAAACCATGACACGGCCTACCTGCTCAAGGAGGGCAAGCCCGACATGTACCGTCCCACGTATGCGCGGCGTGATCCGGCGCGCGTGGGGCAGGTGTGGCTTTCCAACCTGACGCTGCCGGAGAACGGGGTGGCGGGGCTGGGCGAGACCAACTACCACCTGGATTACCAGGGCCTGCGCGTGATCATGATCAACAGCAACACGCGGCTTGCGGAGCAGGCGGCCTGGCTTGAGCCGCTGCTGGCGAGCAACCCTGCCACCTGGACCGTGGTGGCCTTCCACCATCCCCTGTACAATGGCGGCGCCAAGCGTGACAATCGCCAGACCCGCGATGCCTTTCTCCCGCTCTTCGACAAGTACAAGGTGGACCTCGTGCTGACGGGGCATGACCACGTGTACATGCGCAGCCATCCGCTGCGCGAGGGGCGCGTGGCGGCCGCGGGCGAGAAGGGTACCGTCTACCTGGTGTCCGCCTCGGGCCCGAAGTTTTACGAATGCAACACTCCCTATCCTGAGCTCATGGCGCGCACCGCGTCGGGCAAGCAGCTTTTCCAGGTGATCGAGGTGGGGGCGGACAGGCTCAGCGTGCGCACGCACAGCGCCGACGGGGTGCTGTTCGACGAGTGTGTCATCCGGAAGTGATTTCGGCGCCGCGGCCGTCCGGCCGTCTCTCTCACTCGAAGGCGTAGATGTTCCCGTCGGTGCTGCCGATCACGAGGATGCCGCTTGAGATCGCGGGAGAGCTGATGAAGGCACCGAGATCGAAGAGCTTGTCGCCGCTGCGTTGCATGTCCTCGTAAAAGCGCGAGGTGAAGATGCGCTTGAAGTCGAAAGTGCCGTCCGGTGCGAGCACCACTGCGCGGTTGGCGCGCGAGGCCTCGGTCTGGAAATCCCAGACCACACGGCCCTCGGCGAGGTCGATCGCATAGAGGCGTCCACTGAACGAGCCCACGAAGCCGGTGCCGCCGGCCAGGGCGGGCGACGAGAAGACAGGAATCTTCAGGTCGACCTTGTAGGCCTCCTTTCCCGTGGCGGCGTCGAGTGCCACGAAGTGGGCAGGGATCGAGGTGCCGTAGTAGACGCGGCCGTTTGCCACGGCGGCAGTGGCGTTGCTCCAGGTGATCTTGTGCCTCCATTTTTCGGCGCCCGTGGCGGCGTCGAGTGCGTACATGTGAAAGTCGCGCGCACCAAAATAGACGACACCACCGACCACTGTGGGTGAGGCCTGGATACCCTCTTGGTTGTGATTCTCCGCATCCTCGCCGGTGGTGAAGGACCAGCGCAGGGCGCCTGTCCTTGCGTCGAGGGCATAGAGTTTCCGGTCGAAGCTGCCAATGTAGAGGAGGCCTCCGGCGAGGGCGGGGGAGGAGTGGACCACGCCCCCGGTGGCGAAGGCCCACTTCTTTTCGCCCGTCCTGGCGTCGAGGGCGTAAACGTTGCCGTCGCCCGAACCGATGTGGACCAGACCCTCGGCGACGATGGGAGAGGATTGCCAGAGGTCCCAGAAATCGGGGATGTCCTGGGTCTTGGGCAGGTAGCTGTGGATGCCGCGGGCGCTGAACTTGCGCTCTCCTGCGGTGGCAAATTTCCAGCGCAGCGCCCCGGAGTCGGCGTCGAGGCAGTAGACGTTCCCGTCGAAGCTTGCGAACCACACGGAGCCCTCGGAGACGGCAGCACTGGAACGCACCAGTGAGCCCGTGGTGAAGCTCCACTTTTCGGAGCCGGTGGCCAGGTCGAGGCAGTAGAACTTGCCGTCGTCGCTGCCGACGTAGATGCGACCGGCATGGACAGTGGGTGAGGAAACGACGGGACCGCCTGTGGCGTGGCTCCATTTGAGCCCCTTGGGCGCAGACAGGGTGGAGGTCGAGTAGACGCCGTCGCGCGAGGCATTGGCGTGGAAGCAGGAGGAGTCGGCGGCGCGTGCCAGGCCGAGCAGGGAGCAGAGGGCAAGGAGGGTTGGGACCGTGCGCATTGGAAATCAAACACCGCCCGGAGTCCGGGCCCTTCAGGGAAATTGCGGCGGTGGTATCCGGACGACAAAGCGCGCGCCCTATGCTAGGGTGGCGGGCATGCGGATGAGCCGGGAGAAAATGTATGGGAGACTGCTTGCGGAGGACGCGGCCTTCAACGGGCGGTTCTTCACGGGGGTGCTGACGACGGGCATCTATTGCCTGCCGTCCTGCAAGGCACGAAAGCCCAAGGCCGAAAACGTGCGTTTTTTCCCGGACTGCAGCGCGGCGCGGGCGGCGGGCCTGCGTCCCTGCCGGAAGTGCCATCCCGACGACTTTGAGCGAGGGGCGGACCCGGTGCTGGAGACGATCGAGGCCCTGGTGGCCGAGTTGCGCCGCGAGCCCGGGCGTTTCCCCTCTGTCCAGGCCCTGGTGCGGCGCTCTGGCTTCGGTGCGACACGCCTTGTGGAGCTGCTGAGGCAGCATTACCACGCCACACCGGCGGAGTTGCTTCTGCGTGCGCGCCTGGCCTGGGTTCGGGGTCGGCTGCGCTGCGGGAAGGCGGCCCTGGCGGAGCTGGCGGCGGAGGCGGGCTTCGAGAGTCTCTCCACCTTCCATGAGCAGTTCCGCACGAGCACGGGGCTGAGCCCGGGCGAGTACCGGGGCCTGCGCGAGGGGGAGCCGTTTGTGTTGACGCTTCCCGGGGACTATTCGCTGGCTCACCTGCGGCGCGCCTTCGCGCGCGACGGCGAGTCGCGGAGCCAGCGCTGGAAGGCGGGGGAGCAGGTGCTGGAGCTGCTGCTTCCGCTGCGGGCGGGGGTGATCCCGGTGAGTATCCAATTGTTGGATACTGCGGTGCGCGTCAGCCCGGGCGCGGGGGCCGCAGCCGCGGACATGGCGGAGCTTCATGGGCGGGTGGCGGGCATGCTGGGCCTGGAGCAGAACGCCGCAGGTTTCGCTCGGTTGGCGCGCAAGCTCGGCTTCCAGCGGCTGGTGGAGGGGCGTGAGGGCCTGCGCATCAGCCTGACACCCTCGGTCTTCGAGGGGCTGGTGTGGTCCATCATCGGCCAGCAGATCAATTTCGCCTTTGCGTGCACGCTCAAGGCGCGCCTGACGGCACTGTGCAACCCGGCTGGCCCGGAAGGGCTTGTGCCTCCGCCCAGCGCGGCGGACATCGCACGGCTCGCACCGGAGCAGTTGCAGCCCCTGCAGTTTTCGAGGCAGAAGGCCGGGTACCTGGTTGCGGTGGCGAAGCTCGTGGCGGATGGTTCCCTGGACCTGGAATCCCTGGCCGGGGCCTCGGCCACGCGTGCCGAGCGCACGCTCCTGGCGGTTCGCGGGCTGGGGCCCTGGTCGGTCAATTACCTCATGATGCGGGCCCTGGGATTTGCCGATTGCCTGCCCCTGGGCGACACCGGCGTGACCAGCGGCCTTCAGGCCCTGTGTCGCCTTGAGGAACGGCCCGATGCGGACACGACGCGCCGCCTCATGTCGCCCTTTTCCCCGTATCGCAGCCTTGCGACCGCCCATCTTTGGCAGTTCCTTCAAGCCGCCCCCGAATGAAGACCTATCGCGACACCTTTGGCACCCCTGTCGGCCCCTTCAGCGCCTGCGTGAATGAGGAGGGGCAGCTGGTGGGGACCTCGTTTGGCGAGCCGGCACCGGACAAGGCATGCAGCGTATTTGTGGGGAGTCAGGAATCACCCAAACGTCTCGCCGGGCTGCGTCGCCAGATCCTGGAGTATTTTGCCGGCAAGCGGCGCGACTTCGAAGTGAGCCTGGCACCGGCCGGCACCGCCTTCCAGCAACGCGTGTGGGCGGAGCTCCTGCTGATTCCCTATGGGCAGACGCGTTCCTATGGTGAGCTGGCCAAGCGCCTGGGCCAGCCGGGTGCCTCGCGCGCAGTGGGTTCGGCCAACGGCAGCAACCCCATCTGCCTCATCATCCCCTGCCATCGTGTCATCGCGACGGGCGGAGGTCTCGGCGGCTTTGCCTATGGCCTGGAGATGAAGCGCAGGCTGCTGGACCTCGAGCGCGGCGGGGAGTTCAGGCTGGAGTGAGTGGGGGGCGGAG
>JAHFTI010000300.1 GCA_023265535.1 Opitutaceae bacterium | reverse complement strand
GGGTCTGGAGGTCGGCGAGCTCGGCCTCGAGGCGGCGGCTCAGCTCGATCTTCTCGATGGCCTTGGCGTGCTCGGCCTGGAAGCGGGCCTTGGCGGCCTCGAAGTCCTGCTGCTGCTTCTCGAGGGCCTTGCGGGACTGGGCGCAGACGACGCCCTGCTGCTCGATTTCCTGCTGGAGCTTGACGGTGCGGTTCTCGCGGTCGGTGAGCTTCTTGAGCTCGGACTCGAGCTCCTTCTTGTCGGCGTCGATGGCGGAGCGCTCGCCCTTGAGGCGGGAGCGTTCCTGGTCGAGCTGCTTGTTCTGCTCTGCGAGGGCGGACTCGCGGGCGGCGAGGTCCTTCTCGAAGGAGGTGAGGGCGGCCTGGATGGTCTTGCTCTCGTTCTCGCGGGTGGCGAGGGACTGCTGGAGAATGTTGAGGCGGGCGGACTCGGACTTGATGGTCTCGCGCTCGTTGTTGAGCTCGGAGCGCTCGCGGATGAGGCGGGTCTCGTCGGCGGCGACCTTCTTGCGTCGGGTGATGAGATCGGTCTCCTCCTGGGCGAGGTTGGCCTCGCGCTTGGCGGCCTGGAGACGACCGGTGGCCATCTCCTCCTCGAGGTCCTTGCTGCGGGCGATGAGGTCGATGGACTGGTTCTCGATGTCGAGGGCGCGGGTGCGCAGGGCCTGCTCGCGGGAGGCGAGGTCCTGTTCCTTGGCGGCGAGATCCTGCTCGAGGGTGGCGGACTTGCGGATGGTCTCCTGGGCGGCGGCGAAGTCCTTCTGGTAATCGGTGCGGGAGGCCTCGAAGTCCTTGCGGGCCTTGTCGAGGTTGGCGCGCTCGCGGGTGAGGATCTCGGCCTCCTCCTCGGCCTTCAGGCGGGAGGCGGCGAGCTGTTTCTCGAGAGAGATGAGCTCGGCCTCGCGGCGGGAGTAGTCGGCGAGCTGGGTGCGCAGGGCGTCGTGGCGGGTGTCGAGGTCGCGGCGCAGGCGCTCGCACTCGATCTCCTCGGCCTTGAGGGAGGCCTGGGCCTTCTCGAGCTTGGCGGTTTCCTCTGCATGGAGGAAGCGGGCGAGCTCGTGCTGGGCGGCCTGGCGCTTGAGTTCCTCGGCCTCCTTGGCGTGCTGCTGGAGCCTGAGGGCGACCGCCTTCTTCTCCTGCTCAAGGAGGAGCTGGTCGGACTCGACCTTGCCCTGGGCCTCGGCGAGCTGGCGCTCGCGGGCGGCGAGGGTGGCGGCGGTGCCGTTGAGCACGGTGCTCTGGGCGGAGGTCTGCTCGGAAAGTTTCTGGAGTTCGGCCTCGCGGCGGGTCAGCTCCTCGCGCTGGGCGGCGATGGCGGCCTTCTCCTTGTTGAGCTGGGAGAATGAGACGGCGATGGACTCCTCCTTGGCGGTGAGGGCCTGCATCTCGACGCCGAGTGCGCCGGCCTTGGCCTGGAGCTCGGCGATCTGCTGGCGGCGTGTGGCGAGGGTCTTCTCGGCCTGCTCGCTCTCGGCGCGGGCGCTCTCGAGGCGGCTGGAGGCTTCCTCGACCTCCTTGCGGCACTGGGCGATCTCGCGCTCACGCATGACGAGGCCGGCCTCGCGTTCGACGAGGGAGGTCTCGAGGTCCTCGAGCTTCTTGCGCTCGCGGGCGAGCTTGGCCTCGAGGATTTCGCTGACCTGGGTCTGCTGGGCGCGGAGCTGCTCGGCGCCGGCGCCGTTCTGCTCCATTTCCTGGACCTTCTGGCGCAGCTTGGTGAGTTCCTGGCGGTACTCGGCGATCTGGGCCTCGGCCTTGGGGTCGAGGTCGACGCGCGTGCCCATCTCGGGGAGGCCCGGCTTGCGGCGGGCGGCCTTGCCGAGGGGCTGGGCGTCGGCGGGCTCCTTGGAGCCGCTGGCGAGGAAGGCGGCCATGGGCTCGGCGAGGTGCTGGACGATCTCGGACATCCAGACGCCGGCGAGGTCGGGCGTGTCACCGTTGTGGCGCACCCGCATGAAGTCCTCGGCGCGCTTGACGAGCTGGCGGATGTCGAGCGGGGGATGGTAGAGGTCGCGGACGCGCAGGCGGATGGCCTGGACGACGCCGGGCAGCTCGAGGGCCTCGCAGATGAGTATCACCGGAGTGGATACATTGGCCTCGCCGAGAAGGCGGGCGAGGGCCATGGGGTCGGCCTTGTTCTCGCGGGCGTCGTTGATGATGACGTCGTAGTTGTCGTTCTTGAGGGCGTCCTCGATGGCGGAGGTGGTCTCGAGCGTGCGCGAGTAGAAGGCGTCGCGCTGGAAGAAAGCGAAAGCCTTGGCCACGTGGCGTGTGGGATCGCTTTTGACGAGGAGCAATTTCGAGGCCATGATAGGAGCTTGGGGGTGGGTCTACGATCCGTGGCGTGAGCCCGGGGCAAAGGGGCACGGCAGCGGGACTAGTCAGCAAAAAGGGAATAAAGACAGTGGGTCCCGCAGGTGGCGGGCGGACGGACAAGGAGGGCGATCCGTGGGGTCGGCCTGGCTTGGTTGCCGGGGGTCGACGGCCCACAACTGAAGGGACTGAAGCTTGCCGTGAACAGCCATCAATCCGGGCGGCCCTCTCAGGGGTAAGCGGGGCCCGATTTGACAGCAGCTAACGGGATGCATGTGTAAATGAACATCGCCCGCGAGTGTCAATACTCAGAAGTACTTAGGTTTGTAAGCCCATGATGGGAGGGGTGCTATTTACTGCGTAAACAGTCGCACTTATGAGGGCTAGAATCTATTAACCATGCATTTGCAATAAGCAGGAAGTCGGGGCGCAGCCACCTGCATAAATTTGCTTATGGATCTGAAAGCAAAGGAACACATCGTGGTTTTTTCGCCGACTACGTAGGAAATGCACCGCAAAAGCAGGCCATTTGCAACTCCATGTGCAGCCCACCTGCAGGAACGCAAGCCGGTGCCCCGACATATTATTGCAAGAATTGTGCGGGAGCTGAAAACGAGGCGCGCCGCAGGGTTGCAAGGAGAATGCGACAGGAAGCCTTGTCGCAGAAATGCCCGCGCGGGCAGACGCAAGTCGCTGGCAATCCCTGGTGCGCACGCACACAAAGCGGATGGCAGGAAGGCACGGGAGTCCCGTAGAGTAGGGTATGGAGACGGGAAAGTCCCGCCGCCCCCAACACCCACACCCCATGTCACAGCTTCGCTTCAAACAGGTTGATGTCTTCAGCTCCTCGCGCTTCAAGGGCAACCCGGTTGCGGTTGTCCTGGAGGCGGGAGCGCTTTCCGCAACACGGATGCAGGAGATCGCCAATTGGACGAACCTGTCCGAGACCACCTTTGTGGTGCCGACGACACAGGCGGGGGCGGACTACCGGGTGCGCATCTTCACACCCCAGGCGGAGCTGCCCTTTGCAGGGCACCCCACCCTGGGCACGGCCCATGCGCTGCTGGAGGCCGGCCTGGTGGCCACGCGGGACGGGCTGCTGGTTCAGGAATGCGCGGCGGGGCTCGTCACCCTGCACGTGACACAGGAGGCGGACGGGCGGCGCCGGATCGCCTTTGAGCTGCCGACGCCGAAATTCACGCCCCTCGAGCCGGGCCAGGTGGCCGGGCTGGAGGCGCAGCTGGGCGCGGCGGTGTCGCGGCAGTCCCCTCCCCTGCTGGTGGATGTCGGGCCGCGCTGGATCGTGGCGCTCCTGGGGAGTGCCGCGGAGGTGCTGGCGCTGAAGCCGGACTTCCAGGCCATGGGGCGAGCCCACGCCCAGGCAGAGGTGACGGGGGTGACGGTGTTCGGGGCGCACGCAGCGGGAGTGGAGGCACGCGTGGAGCTGCGCTCCTTTGCGCCCGCCCACGGGATCAACGAGGATCCGGTCTGCGGCAGCGGCACCGGGAGCGTCGGGGCCTTCATCCGGAAAGGCGGCCTGACGGGGTGCTTCGGCGCGGAGTTCCTGGCGACGCAGGGTGCGAAGCTGGGACGCGAGGGGGTACTGCAGCTCAGCCTGGATGAGTCGGGCGTGCGGGTCGGCGGCTGCTCGCTGACCTGCGTGGACGGGCTGCTGCACGCCTGAGGGGCGCAAAAAAGGCGGGACCCGGTGAGGGGGCCCGCCTTGTAGTGAGAGAGCGGATACGCCGGCGCGCGCGCGGTGCGCGGCGCGGCTTATTCCTTCCAGAGCTGGAGCGTGCGCAGGTAGTTGCCGCGCTCGTAGGCCTCGGGATCGGGGCAGTTGCGCAGGCTGAGGGCGCCGACCATCTGCGAGACGGACTCGTACTCGTGGCGGGCCATGAACTCCTCGAGACCCTTGAGGAGCTCGGCGAGGCGGCCGGGGCCGCGGGTGAGCAGCTCGGCGGTGACCTGGACGGCGTCGGCGCCCGCGAGCAGGGCACGGGCGACATCGTCGGCGGTGTGCACGCCACCGGAGGCGGCGAGGCTGAACTTCACCTGGTCGCGCAGGAGGCCCAGCCAGCGCAGGCGCAGGCGCAGGTCCTCGGAGGTGGACAGGTCGAGCTTGGGATGGACCTCGAGGTTCTCGACGTCGATCTCAGGCTGGAAGAAACGGTTGAACATGACCACGCCGTTGGCGCCCTCGGCCTCGATGCGGGAGGCGAGGTGGGCGACGGAGGTGTAGTAGGGCGAGAGCTTCACGGCCACGGGGATCTTCACGGCCTTGCGGACGGCGGAGACGATGGCGATGACGCGCTGCTCGAGGGTGGCGGCGGACACGTTGGCCAGGGTGGCCAGGAAGTAGGTGTTCAGCTCGAGGGCGTCGGCGCCGGCCTTCTCGATCTGGGCGGCGTACTCGATCCAGGAACCGACGTGCGTGCCGTTGAGGGAGGCGATGACGGGCAGCTGGGTGGCGGCCTTGATCTTGGCGATCTGGTCGAGGTACTCCTGGGGCCCGAGCTCGTACTCGTCGACGTTCGGGAAGAAGTTGGTGGCCTCGGCGAAGTTGTCCTGCCAGCGGGAGATGTGCTTGTCCACGGCGATCTGGTTGCCGTCGATCTGCTCGGCGAAGAGCGAGTGCATGACGATGGCGGAAGCGCCGGCATCCTGCAGGCGGCGGACGTTGTCGAGGTTGTCGACAAGCGGGGACGCGCCCGGCATGAGGGGATTCCTGAGCTTCAGGCCAAGGTAGTTGGTGGAAAGATTCATGAGGAGAAGGAGGGGGGTGTTGCCGCGGGCTGCGTGGGCCGCTGGGGGCTTCGGTTCAACCTGGGGACTTGTGTGATCGGTGTTGCTTAAAGAAAAAGGGGGGGCGCGGCGCGGGGCCGGGCCCCCCATTTATTCAAGTGCGGGCGTCAGGCGCTGGGTTTGTCTCCGGCGACGGGGGCGACGGGCAGGGCCGGCGGGGTGCCGGGCTTGCCTGCGCCTTCGGCGAGGAGCTTGTAGTTCGCCACGCGGACGTCGATCGAGGCCTGGGCCTGTGCGGCGAGGGCGGCTGCGCGCTCCGGATCGGTCTTGGTGAGGACCTGGAAGCGCAGTTCGTTCTTCATGAAGGCGCTCACGGGCTGCTTCGGCGCGGCGCTGTCAAGGACCAGGGGCTGCTGCCCCTTCTCGGCGCGGGACGGATCGAAGCGGAACAGCGGCCAGTAGCCGGAGTCGACGGCCAGCTTCTGCTGGTCGAAGCCGTTGGCGATCGGATAGCCGTGGGCGATACAGTGCGAGTAGGCGATGATGATCGAGACGCCGGGGTGGGCCTCGGCCTCGAGGAAGGCCTGGACCGTCTGGCTGTCCTTGGCGCCGAGGGCGACCTTGGCGACGTAGACATTGCCGTAGGAGGCGGCGATCATGCCGAGATCCTTCTTGTCGGTGGCCTTGCCGCTGGCGCTGAACTTGGCGACGGCGCCGCGCGGCGTGGATTTGGAGCACTGGCCGCCGGTGTTGGAGTACACCTCGGTGTCGAGCACGAGGATGTTC
>JAHFTI010000299.1 GCA_023265535.1 Opitutaceae bacterium | reverse complement strand
GTCCTGCGCCACTGCCTCCCCGGCGGGCTGCTCCCAGTGATCGCCTTCCTCGGGCCCGCCACCGCGGGCATCATCACCGGCTCCTTCGTCATCGAGACCATCTTCCAGATTCCGGGCCTGGGCCGCGAGTTCGTGAACAGCGCCTTCAACCGCGACTACACCCTCGTCCTGGGCACGGTCCTGCTCTTCGCACTGCTCATCGTGCTGCTCAACCTCCTCGTCGACCTCGCGCAGGCCTGGCTCAACCCACGCCTGCGCCTCGAGGGCTGAACCCGAAGCCCACTCCATGCTCCCCTGGTTCAACAGACGCCACACCCTCACCGGCAGCCCCGTCCCGCCGCCGGAAAGCCCCGGCGTCAGCCTCTGGCAGGACGCCCTTTCACGCCTGCGCCGCAACCACCTCGCCCAGGCCGGCGCCTGGATCCTCCTGCTGCTTTCCCTCGCCTGCCTCCTGGGCCCCCTCTTCGCCCCCTCCTTTCGCGAGATGAACCTCGCCCTCGGTGCCACCCCCCCCTCGTCCGACCACTGGTTCGGGACCGACACCCACGGGCGCGACCTGCTCGCTCGCGTGCTCTACGGCGGCCGCATCTCCATCATGGTCGGCCTGCTCGCCTCGGGCGTGGCCCTTGTCATCGGCGTGGGCTACGGAGCCCTCTCCGGCTTCTTCGGGGGACGCCTGGACTCGCTGATGATGCGCATCGTCGACATCCTCTACGCCCTCCCCTTCACCGTGTTTGTGATCCTGATGATGGTCTTCCTCAAGGAGCCCATGCGCTCGCTCGACGACCTCATCGCGCACTGGCCCCTCTTCTCGGGCATGCAGGGCGTGGGCAAGATCCTGCTCCTCTTCGCGGCCATCGGGGCCGTGGAGTGGCTCACCATGGCCCGCATCGTCCGCGGCCAGATCCTCTCGATCAAGCGCATGGAATACATCGAGGCCGCCCGCTCCCTCGGCCTGTCCACCCGGCGCATCATCCTGCGTCACATGATCCCCAACGCGCTCGGCCCCGTGATCGTGTACACCACCCTCACGATTCCCGCCGTCATGCTCCTGGAGGCCTTCCTCTCCTACCTCGGTCTCGGCGTCGACGCCCCCATGAGCTCCTGGGGCACGCTCATCAAGGATGGAGCCGAGAAGATGGAGGAGTACCCCTGGCTCCTGATCTTCCCCGGTTCACTCTTCACGCTTACCCTGCTCTCCCTCAACTTCCTCGGCGACGGCCTGCGCGACGCCCTCGACGTGCGCTCCGCCAAGGACTGACCAGCGCCCCGCCAAGCGCGGGCAAGCAGGGCTCACAGCCGAATCCTGAGCCCGTCATACGAGAGCCGCACCGCCGCCGGCAGGCCCGCCTCCACGACCGCGTGCTCCACGTTGTGCGTGAAATGGGTCAGGTAGGTCAGCGGGGCCCCGATCCGGGCGGCCATCGCCACCGCCTCGTCGATCGTCATGTGCGTGGGATGGTCCTGCGGCCTGAGCCCGTCGAGCACAACCAGGTCCGCCCCCCGCGCCAACTCCACGCCCGCGGGCGTCACCGTCTTGCAGTCGGTGTAGTAGGCCAGTTTCCTGCCGCTGCTTCGCTCCGTGAAGACCAGGCCGAGCGTCTCGACCCTCCCATGGGGCAGCCTCGTGCACTCGACCGTTCCCTGCGGCAGTTCCAGGGGGCCCTCCATCGCATGGGGGCGGAAGGCCGCGTACCCCGTGCTCCAGGGCTTCTCGCGCACCGCATAGGGGAAGATCTCGCGCAGGCGCTCCGCCGCCTCGCGCGTGGTGTGCACGTCGAGGGCCACCCCGCCGTTGAAATCGCAGAAGCGCCGCAGGTCGTCCATGCCCGCCAGGTGGTCGGCATGCTCGTGGGTCAGGAAGAAGCGGTCGATGCGTGTAATGTCCTCGCGGATACACTGCAGCCTGAACTCGGGCGCCGCGTCCACCTGAAGGTGCAGCCCGTCCATGACGACATGCACGGACGAGCGGCCGCGCCTGTTCCTGGGGTCGTCCGACCGGCACACGCCGCAGGCGCATCCGATCATCGGCACCCCGTGCGAGGTGCCCGTGCCGAGGAAGATCAGCTCCATCTCAGAGATCCGGCGGGACGTTCGAAAGGGCTTCCTCGATCGTGGTGATGCCGTCACTGACCTTGATCATCGAGTCCTGGTGCAGCGTCTTCATCCCGCCCCGCACCGCGATCTTCTTGAGCTCCGCAGTCTCCAGGCCCTTGTTGATGCCCTCGATGAGCTCGTCATTCGTGATCATCAGCTCGTGGATGCCCACGCGGCCCTTGTAGCCGCTGCTTCCGCATTTCGCGCAGCCCTTCGGGTTGCGCTTGTAGATCTGCCCGCTCCAGCCGATCGCCGTCTCGATGATCTCCTTTTCGCGTCCCTCGGGCGTGTAAGGCACGCGGCACTGCTTGCACACGCGGCGCATCAGGCGCTGCGCACACACGCACAGCAGCGACGAGGAAATCATGAAGGGCTCTATGCCCATGTCCGTGAGACGCGCCACTGTCGACGGGGCGTCGTTGGTGTGCAGGGTAGAGATCAGCAGATGGCCCGTGAGCGCGGCCTCGACCGAGATCTCCGCCGTCTCCTTGTCTCGAATTTCACCCACCAGGATGATGTCGGGATCCTGACGCAGGAAGGCGCGCAGCGCGCTCGCGAAGGTCAGGCCGATCTGGCGGTGCATCTGCATCTGGTTGATGCCTGGAAGGGTGTACTCGATCGGGTCCTCGGCCGTGCGGATGACGATGTCGGGCGCGTTGATCTCATTGAGCGCCGAATAGAGGGTCATCGACTTGCCGGAGCCAGTCGGTCCGCAATGCAGAATCATGCCGTAGGGCTGGCGGATCACCTCGCGGTACTTGGCCAGGTTCTCCTCGGTGAAACCCAGGGCCGGCAGCGGCAGCGTGGACTTCTGCTTGTCCAGGATACGCATCACGACGCCCTCGCCGTGGTTGAGCGGCGCGGTGGACACTCGAAGGTCGATGTCGACGCCCTTCCTGGAGTACTGCTTGAAGACGATGCGGCCGTCCTGCGGCAGGCGGCGTTCCGCGATGTCCAGGTTGCACATGATCTTCAGGCGGGCGACGAGCGCCGGGGCCACCTTCTTGGGCAGCCGCAGCTTCTCCTGGCACACGCCGTCGATGCGGTACCGGATGATGACTTCCTTTTCCCAGGGCTCGATATGGATGTCGGAGGTGCCCAGGATGTAGGCATCCTCGATGATGCGGTTCGAAAGCTGGATGATGGCGCCCGACTCCTCGTTGACATCGTCGCCCTCCTTGAACTCGGGGGCTGCCGCCTCGGCGTACTCCTTGCCGATGCGCTGCACCACGTCGGCGAAATCGCCGCTCTGTGCCGCGGGTCCGCCGAACTTCTCGATGATGTCCTTCTCGCGCGCCAGCAGGCGCACCACACGCTTGCCCGTGAGCTCCTGGATCTTGGAGGGGGCCACCAGGTCGAAGGGATTCGAGAAGGCGACCAGCAGCAGGTCGCCCACCTGTCCGACAGGCAGGAGCTTGTGCTCGCGGCAGAAGTCCTCCTTCACCACGTCGAAAGTGGTCTTGCTGACCCTGTAGCGGGAGACGTTGAAGGGAGCCAGTCCGAGGGCTCGGGCCTTGGCGGTGAGCAGCTGCAGCGGGGAGACCTTCAGGTCGTCCTGCAGGATCTTGTCGAGCGCCTCACCACTCACGTCCTCGGGGCGCGCGGCCAGCTCGGCGCGCTGGGCGGCGCTCACGCGGCCCATCTCCTCGAGCTTGGCGACAATCTGTGTCTGGATCTTTCCTAGGGGCATGGCGCAAACTCCTCTTAGTGACCGCCTGACTCGATCTTCTCGAGCATCTCCGCAATGATGTCCATCGTGGTGCCGTACCAGACGATGTTCGTGCCGTAGAGTTTCTCCCAATACGCCCGTGCTGCCGGGCTGAGATAATAGACCGTCGCAATGAAGACGAAGTCCTCCTCGCGGTCGAAAGGCAGCGACCAGGTCGCCCAGCAGGCCCCCGTGTCGAGTCCCTTGCGCAGTTCCTCGTTGATCTCGTAGGAACGCAGGTCGATGAGTCCCACGCCCTCGCTCTCAACCAGATGCGAGAGCACCTCCTCCTCGCGCAACACGCGCATCTCGTTGCAGAGGATGCCAAGGAGGGAGATCTGCCGGTTCTCGCCTGTGCTGATCACCTCGAGCAGGCGTTCGTTCGCCTTCTCGAGGTCCTCGATCTTCACAAGATTGTGCTCCACGAGGGCCGCGCCCAGAAGGCGGTTTCCTCGCATCACAATGGGACGATGCTCGGGATTCATGCGCTGTATGCTGTGCGCTTAGCGCTTCACCGCAACATGTTCTTCACCCTGAAGTGCAATGACCTTCTTGAGCAGCGCCTGCTTCAGCTTCTCGAGGCCCAGGCCCTCGGAACAGGAGATCGGCACCACCGGAACCTTGTGCTTGGCCTTGAACTTGGTCAGCCAGGTCTTGGCCTTCGGCAGGTCCATCTTGTTCGCCGCCACCAGGCGCGGCTTCTTCAGCAGCGCCTTGTCATAAAGCTTCAGCTCCTTGAGCAGCGTCGCGTAATCCTCGCGCGGGTCGCGGCCGTCCACCCCCGCCATGTCGATGATGAACACCAGCACGGAGCAGCGCTCGATGTGGCGCAGGAAACGGTGCCCGAGGCCCTTGTTTTCGCTGGCGCCCTCGATCAGTCCGGGGACGTCGGCCAGCATGAGGCGCTGGTTGGTCTCGGGAAAGTCGATCACGCCGATCTGCGGATGCAGGGTCGTGAAAGGATAGGCGGCCATCTTGGGATGGGCGTGCGTGATGGCGTTGGTCAGGGAGCTCTTGCCCGCGTTGGGGAAACCCACCAGGCCCACGTCGGCGATGCTCTTGAGCACCAGGCGATAGGCACCGGTCTCGCCCTCCTGGCCGGGGTTGGCCTGGCGCGGGGCGCGGTTGATCGAGCTCTTGAAATGCAGGTTGCCGAAACCGCCGTTGCCACCCTTGCGCAGGATGATGCGTTCGCCGTCCTTGGTCAGCTCCGCCACGACGGCGCCGGTCTCGATGTCGGTGACAATGGTGCCGAGCGGCATGCGCATCTCGCAGTCCTTGCCCTCGCGGCCATCGCAGTCCTTGCCCAGGCCGTGCTCACCACGCTCAGCCTTCCAATGCTGCTTGAACTTGTAGTCCACCAGGTTGTTCGTGTCGTCGTCGCCGATCAACACGATGTCTCCGCCCTTGCCGCCATTGCCACCGCAGGGTCCACCCCACGGCTCGTACTTCTCCCGGCGGAAGGCAATACAACCACGGCCGCCATCGCCGGCCTGAACTTTGATGATGCACTCGTCTACGAACATAAGGGCGAATGGTGCATAAAGAACCCCGCTTGCCAAGAAGCGCCTGCAAAAAGGCTCATTAGCTGGCGTGTTCCCGCCAAAAGTCGCCCGATTTTCTTTGGCGGCAGCCGTGCCAATCCTATATTCCGCGCCATGCAAACAGCTTCCTCCCTCAAGGCCGTTCTCAACGGCACCGGCCCCGTCGACGACCTTCTCGTGAATGGCTGGGTACGCACCCGCCGTGATGCCAAGGGCTTCTCCTTCATCGAGCTCAACGATGGCTCCAGCGTGAAGAACCTCCAGGTCATCGCCGACGCCACCCTCCCCAATTACGCCGAGGTCCAGAAACTGACCACGGGCGCCTCCGTCGCCATCCGCGGCCAGCTCGTCCCCTCCCAGGGCCAGGGCCAGAAGTGGGAGCTCAAGGCCACCGAGGTGACCGTGCTCGGCGCCGCCGATGCCACCTACCCCCTCCAGAAGAAGGGCCACACGCTCGAGTTACTCCGCGAGATCTCCCACCTGCGCCCGCGCTC
>JAHFTI010000298.1 GCA_023265535.1 Opitutaceae bacterium | reverse complement strand
TCATGGAAAGGAGCTCCTGGAGGGCTCAGATGGCGGAATCGCCACGCTCGTCGGTGCGGATGCGGATGACCTCGTCAAGCGGGGTGACGAAGATCTTGCCGTCGCCGATCTTCCCGGTCTTGGCGGCCTTGATGATGGTCTCGATGACCTTGGAGACGATATCGTCAGCGATGGCGATCTCGAGCTTCACCTTGGGAAGGAAATCAACGGTGTACTCGCTGCCGCGATAGATCTCGGTGTGGCCCTTCTGGCGGCCGAAACCCTTGACCTCGGTGACAGTCATTCCCTCGATGCCGATCTCGGAGAGAGCTTCCTTAACTTCCTCGAGCTTGAACGGCTTGATGATGGCGGTGATGAGTTTCATGCGTAAAAGAATAATGGTGGGATGATGTTGCAGGAAAAGTGCGGTGCGCAAGCTCAGGTTATACCCATCGTGTTACGCAGTAGAAAAAATGCCGGGGCCCCAGGCCCCGGTTGCAAATTGCCTGCCACTTGAGGACTCAGGCCTGGGGGGGCTGGGGAGCGACCACCTGGATGTGCAGGTCACGGAGCTGCTTGGCGGTGACGGGGGTCGGGCTCTGCGTCATGAGACACTGGGCCTTCTGCGTCTTCGGGAAGGCGATGACGTCGCGGATGCTGGTGGTGCCGCAGAGCAGCGCAACCATGCGGTCCAGGCCGAAGGCGATGCCGCCGTGCGGGGGAGCGCCGTACTTGAAGGCCTTCAGCATGTAGCCGAAACGGCTCTCGACGACGTCCTGCGGGATCTTGAGCACATCCTTGAAGACCTTCTCCTGCACCGCGGGCTGGTGGATGCGGATGGAACCGCCACCCAGCTCCATGCCGTTAAGGACGAGGTCATAGTGCTGGCCGCGCACCTTGGCCGGATCCGTGTCGAGGAACTGGACGTCCTCTGGAACGGGTGCGGTGAAAGGATGGTGGGTGGCGAGGTAGCGGTCCTGCTCCTCGTCGTAGGTCATGAGGGGGAACTCGACGACCCAGAGGAAGCGCCAGTCATCGGGACGGATGCTCAGCTTGCCGCGCTTGACGAGCAGCTGGGCGCAGTCGAGACGCACGCGGCCAAGGATGGCGCAGGCCTTTTCCCAGGTGGCGGCGGCGAAGAAGACGATGTCGCCATCCTCGATGTTGAGGCGCGCCTGAAGGTCGGCCTTCTCGGCCTCGGAGAGGAACTTGGCGATCGGGGACTTCCACTCGCCATTCTCGATCTTGATGAATCCGAGTCCCTTGGCGCCGAGGGACTTCGCGGTGTCCTCGAGGGCCTTGATCTCGCCCTGGGTGACATCGGAGAGGCCCTTGGCGTTCACGGCCTTGATCACGCCGCCGCTGGCGACGGTGGCCTGGAACACCTTGAAGGAGGAATTCTTGAAGGTCTCGGTGAAATCGACCAGCTCGAGCCCGAAGCGCATGTCGGGCTTGTCCACGCCAAAGCGGTTCATCGCCTCGTGGAAGGGCATGCGGAGGAAGGGCGTCTGGAGGTCCACGTTCAGGATCTCCTTCCAGACCTTCTTCATGAGGCCCTCGAAGAGCACATAGATGTCCTCGCGGTCGATGAAGGACGCCTCGACGTCGATCTGGGTGAACTCCATCTGGCGGTCGGCGCGCAGGTCCTCGTCACGGAAGCAGCGCACGATCTGGAAGTACTTTTCCACGCCGGCCACCATGAGGATCTGCTTGAACTGCTGGGGCGACTGGGAAAGGGCGTAGAACTCGCCGGCATGGATGCGGGAGGGCACGAGGTACTCGCGGGCGCCCTCGGGCGTGCTCTTGAAGAGGGCCGGGGTCTCGACCTCGATGAAGCCGTTGTCGTCGAAATAGTCGCGGACAGCCTTGGCGGTGCGATGGCGCACGAAGAGGTTCTTGCGCATCTTCGGACGACGCAGGTCGAGGTAGCGGTAGGTGAGGCGCATGTCCTCGTTGACCTTGTCGCCGCCGGCGTCGTCGAGGGGAAACGGGGGGGTCTCGGAGACGTTGAAGACCTCGAGCTCGGTGCCGGAGACCTCGATGGCGCCGGTGGGCAGGTTGGCGTTCACCGTGCCCTCGGGGCGGGCGACGACATGGCCGCGCACACCGATGACGGACTCGGCCTTCAGGTGGGCCGCCTGGGCGCCCAGCTCAGCGTTGTCCTGCGGGTCAAACTTCACCTGCGTGATGCCCTCGCGGTCGCGCAGGTCGATGAAGATGATGCCGCCGTGGTCGCGGACGGAGTCGACCCAGCCGACCAGCGAAATGCTCTGACCGAGATTTGCAGGAGTGAGTTGGGCGCAGTGATGGGAACGCTTGATCATGGTGTTTACCGAGTGAACAGGCCATGAAGCCCGCCAGCTCCTTCGTCGCAACCAGATTCTTCGGTGCGCACGCAGATTAGGCAAAATCCCGGCGGCAGTCGCTCGCAGCACAGGGGCGATGGGGGCGGCCCGGGGGCTTGGGACGGGCTGATTATGCCCCAAACGGCCCGGATTGCATAATAAACGCCCCCCGGGGGGCCAATTGCATCCTCTCACCTTGACTCCCCGGGCCTGCAGGGTAACCTCGCGCGCTTTTATTACGGCATGGCCCAGGACCTAAAAGATACGCTTCTCCTTCCCAAAACAGATTTTCCCATGCGGGCGAATCTCGTCCAGCGCGAGCCTTCCCGGATCGCCCACTGGGAAAAACTGGGCCTCTACGCGGCGATCCAGGCCAGGCGCAAGGACGCCCCTGTCTTCGTCCTGCACGACGGCCCGCCCTTCACCAACGGCGACGTGCACATCGGCACCGCGCTGAACAAGACCCTCAAGGACATCACGCTGCGCTTCCGCTCCATGCGCGGCTTCCGCACGCCCTACGTCCCCGGCTGGGACTGCCACGGCCTGCCGATCGAGCAAAAGGTCACGCGCGAGCTGCAGGAGAAGAAGCTGGTCGTATCCACGGCGGAACTACGCGAGAAATGCGACGCCTTCTCGGAGGGCTGGATCAAGCGCCAACGCGCCCAGTTCCGCCGTCTCGGCGTGCTCGCCGACTGGGACAACGAGTACAAGACCAAGGCCCCCGCCTTCGAGGCCGACGTCATCCGCACCTTCGGCGCCTTCGTCGAGAAGGGCCTCGTGTACCGCAGCAAGAAGCCGGTGTACTGGTCCATCCCCTTTGAAACCGCCCTGGCCGAGGCCGAGATCGAGTACAAGGACCACGTCTCGCCCAGCATCTGGGTGAAGTTCGCGGTGCCCGCCGCCGAGCTCGCCAAGTTCGGCCTGCCCGCCGACAAGCCCCTCTTCGTGGTCATCTGGACCACCACCGCCTGGACGATCCCCGCCAACCTCGCCATCGCGGTCCATCCCGAGGTCGAGTACGTCGTGGCCGACCTCGGCGCCGAGCGCATCGTCGTTGCCGGCGCCCTTCTCGGCTCCGTCGCCCAGGCCGCCGGCCTGGCCCAGCCCCCCGAGGTCGTGCAGACACGCCTCGGCCAGACCCTCGAGCACCTCGGCGCCCGCCATCCCTTCATCGACCGCGCCTCCCCCGTCGTGCTCGCCGAGTACGTCACCACGGACAGCGGCACGGGCTGCGTGCACACGGCCCCCGGCCACGGTGCCGAGGACTACCAGACCGGCCTGCGCTACAAGCTGCCGATCTATTGCCCCGTGGGCGACGACGGCCGCTACCTGGACGACGGCCAGGTTCCCGCCGACCTCGTCGGCCTCACCTGCCTCGAGTCCGTCGAGGACCTTGAGAAGAAGCGCCTCTCCCCTGCCAACCTTGCCGTGCTGAAGAAGCTCGACGCCGTCGGCGGCCTGCTCGCGAAGCAGAAGTACACGCACAGCTATCCGCACTGCTGGCGCTCCAAGACCCCCATCATCTTCCGCGCGGTGGACCAGTGGTTCGTGTCGCTCGACCGCCATGGCCTGCGCGACGAGGCCCTGCGCGCCATCGAGGGCGTGAAGTGGGTCCCCACCTGGGGCGAAAACCGCATCCGCGGCGCCGTCGAGGCCCGTCCCGACTGGTGCATCAGCCGCCAGCGCTCCTGGGGCGTTCCGATCCCCGCCTTCTATGACGCCAAGAAGAACGCCTACCTCGACGCGGGCGTGATCAAGGCCATCGCCGACAAGGTCGCCACGCTCGGCACCAACGCCTGGTTCACCTCCAGCGCGGAGCAACTCCTCGAGGGCGTGCAACTGCCGGCAGGCTGGCCCGCCGCGAGCGAGCTCATCTGCGGCCGCGACACCCTGGACGTGTGGATCGACTCCGGCTCCACGCACATGGCCACCCTGCGCCACCACCAGGGCGCCACCTCCTGGCCCGCCGACCTCTACCTCGAGGGCAGCGACCAGCACCGCGGCTGGTTCCAGTCCTCCCTCTGGTGCGGCGTCATCGCCGCGGGCGGCGCCCCCTACAAGACCGTGCTCACCCACGGCTTCATCGTGGGCGAGGACGGCAAGAAGATCTCCAAGAGCGGCTCCTACGAGAAGCCGCCGACCTCGGACAACTACATCGCCCAATACGGCGCCGACGTCATCCGCCTCTGGATCGCCTCGCAGGACTTCACCGAGGATATCACCATCTCGGACAAGATCCTCAACAACGCCGCCGAGGCCTACCGTCTCTTCCGAAACACCTTCCGCTTCCAGCTCTCCACCCTCGCCGATTTCAACCCGGCGACCGACTCCGTCCCCGTGGAGTCCATGGACGCGCTCGACCGCTGGGTGCTCAACAAGACCGCCGAGCTGATCCGCCAGTGCACCGAGGCCTATGAGACCTACGAGTACCACCGCGTGCAGCAGGCCTGCAACCAGTTCTGCGCGACGACCCTGTCCGCCGTCTATCACGACATCCTCAAGGACCGCCTCTACACCCTGGCCAAGGACTCACCGCTTCGCCGCTCCTCGCAGACGACGATCCACACCGTGTTCACGGTGCTCGTGAAGTTGCTCGCCCCCGTGCTCACCTTCACCTCCGACGAGGCCTGGAGCTTCGCCACGGGCGGCAAGGAGTACGGCGAGGCCTGCATCCATCTCGAGGACTGGCCTGTCGCCGCAGCCTCCTGGACAAACCCGTCCCTCGACGGCCAGATCGCCACGCTGCTGGCAATCCGCGCCAAGGTGAACGAGGCCCTCGAGCCCGCGCGCCAGAGCGGAAAGATCGGAAAATCGCTCGATGCGGTCATCGTGCTGAGCGGTTCCGAGCAAGATGAGCAATTTCACGTACTTCAACAGCACCGGGACTTTCTCCCGGAGCTGTTCATCGTTTCCCAAGTGGAATTGAAACCGGCCTCCGGTTCGGTCCACGTGGAAGTGAAAACCGGCGAGGAGCTTGGCTACGTCCGATGCCCCCGTTGCTGGCGCTGGGTCCCCGCCCTGACTGCCACGCAACACGGCGAAGTCTGCCCCCGCTGCGCCGAAGCCCTGCGTTAAACTTCACCCCCAAAACTCCCGATATGGCTAAGAAGAAAAGCACCCCCGCCAAGCCGTCCCACAAAAAGAAGGCGGACAAACCCAAGGCGCCTAAGTCCAAACCACCGACAGCGCCCAAGAAGACCACAGCCAAAGAGCCATCTCGGAAGCCCGCACCCGCACCTTCCAAGCCGGCCAAACACGCCGCAGTGAAAAAGGATAACAAAAACACCACTTCCCAGGCTGCAACAGCCGCCGCCAAGGCTTCCGCCCGCGACGACCTGCGCAGCCGCATCCTGGCACGCTCCAAGACCAGCAAACCCATCGCCTTCTCACTCGACGAGGCACGGGAGATCGCAAAGACCGTGGCCGTCAAGGCCGAGGCCGATGCGAATGCAGTCAAGGCAGCAGCCAAATCCAATGGCAAGAAACACGAGCTCCCGGTCGTGGCGGAAAAACCCGCCACCCCGC
>JAHFTI010000297.1 GCA_023265535.1 Opitutaceae bacterium | reverse complement strand
GACCATCCCGTCCGGCATCGCCGCCATGATCATCGGCTCCCAGCCCCTGCTCATGGTGCTCACCGAATGGGCCTGGCCCGGTGGCAGCCGCCCCGGCCCCCTCACCGCCGTGGGCCTGCTGCTCGGCTTCGCCGGCGTGGCCTGGCTCGTCGCCCCCTGGGAATCCGCCCAGGCCGGCTCCTACCCGCTCGCCGGAGTCCTGGCCATCCTCGCCGCCTGCGTCAGCTGGGCCTTCGGCTCGATCTACGGCCGCAACGCCCGCGAACCCGCCACCCCCTTCGTCTCCTCCGCGCTGCAGATGCTCGCGGGCAGCCTCCTGCTGGGCCTGGTCGCCGCCGTTCGCGGTGAATGGTCCTCCTGGGACCCCGCCACCGCCAGCGCCCACTCCTGGTGGGCCCTGGTTTACCTCACCTTCGTCGGCTCCCTCATCGGCTTTTCCACCTTCGCCTGGCTCATGAAGCACAGCACGCCGGCGCGCGTCTCCACGTACGCTTACGTCAACCCGGTGGTCGCCATCTTCCTGGGCTGGTACGTGCTCAATGAGCCCATCGGCGCGCGCACCCTGGCCGCCTCCGGCGTCATCCTCGTCGCAGTCCTCCTGATCAACCTGGGCAAGCGGCGCCGCAGCTGAGCCGCAGGCAAGGACCGCGGCCTTCACTGCGCCCGCTACTGCAGGAACCCATTGCTCAGCGCCGACACCGTCCCCCGGTCCGCTGAGCTCTGGAAGCTGTACCAGCTGTCGCCCTTCCATGCTCCGGCGGCCGACAATTGCCGCAGCGCCTCATCGTAGTGGAAATCCATGTGCCCGTTCGAGGTGATGGTCCTGGCCACAAAGGAGCCCACGAGCATTCCGCTGTTGCCGCCGCCATTGCCCGTGAGCGAGGCGTTGGGGGCGTAAAGGCAGGCGTAAATCTCCCCGTTCCCGCCGATCACGCAATTGCCCGAGGTGCTCGTGAAAATCTGCAGCGCGCCCGCCCAACTCTCGTTGTTGATCGCCCCCTTGCCGGACGCCTTCACCGTGCCGTCCATGTAGATCTTGCAGCTCCCCGTCGCCTGCACGGTCAGGCCGGAGCCCATGCTCGTGTGGGTGCCCACCAGCACGACGTTCTTGCCTGCGGTGATGGTCGTCGCCCCGATCTCGGCCCCATCGCAAAAATAGTAATAGTTGCCGTCCGAGGCGGCCACACGTCCCGACACCGGCAGGGTGGCGGGCACGGTTGCCCCCAGGCTGTAGCTCCTGCTCACGCTGGCTGCCGTCGGGTAGGTCGGAAGGGGATACGACGAGGCGACATTCGTGACGATGCTGCCCGTCACCTGGCTGGCATTCGGGGAGCTGACGCCCTTGCCCAGGTTGAGCGAACCCATCACCAGGCCCTGCGCCCCAAGGTTCACCGTCCCGGCGAGCACGGTGACGGAGGTGTTGGACTTGGCGACGCTTGAGGTGTACGGAGCCCAGGGGCCGTCGGGGCTGTTGCTGGGGTTGGAGTTGAAGCTGTCGGCACTCGGATGCCCGTTCCAGGTGAGTCCCTCCAGGCCTACGATGCCATTGAGGAAATACGCGTTGCGCCTGAGCGTCAGCCGCAGGGTCCTGACGATCGGCGCCCCCTGGTCGAACGGGGTGACAATCGCCTGGGAAAGGATGTAGGGCGAGGGACTGCTGCCATTGTAGCCGCGGACGAAGACCTTGACCACACCCACCGCATTCGCGTCGCGGTTGAAGCCGGGCAGGGTGTAGGTGGCATCCGCCCCGTTGAGTGTCCAGGCCCCCCAGGCGGTCGCCGTGGCGGTGCCTTCGCTCACCTTGCGGAAACAGAAGAGCGCCTCCTCCAGCCCGGCCTCCGCGAGGTTGTGCGCATCGTTCTGAAGGAAGGTGCGCTGCGCCTGGGCGAAGGCGCCGCGCGTGAGGGACAGGTAGGTGCCGAGCCCGATCGCCAGGAGCGAGGCGAACAGGAGGGCGGTGATCATCACCCCTCCGCGCCGCGAACGGTGCCGACCCGGCCTGCGTGGAGGCGTCGCCCTCATGAGGACACCTTGTTTCGGAGGATGAAGGTGGCGGCGCCGCTGGAGCTCACCGGGGGCAGCGCAGGGTTCGCGTGCCGCAGCACTGTAATGCGAATCTGGATACGCTTGGTGGCGGCATCCGTCGTGGCGACGGCGCCCGTGCGGTCGTGGCGGACGAAGCTCACGCCGGCGCCGCCGTCCGGCGACGTGCCCACGTCGGTGATCAGGTACAGCCTGCCGGTGCTGGCCGCACTGCTGCCTCCGGGCACCACGTACAGGGCCCGTGACGCGGCATCCCACGCGTAGGTGAGGGTGCTGCTCCCGCCGCTTGCATCGGGAAGCGTGAGGGTGATGTCGCTGCTGCCGTTCCATGTGATGTCGGTCGCCACCTTCACGTCATTGCCAAAGCGGTCGACAGCCCGGCGAATCTGCGCGTCCATCTCGGCATACTGGGCGACCTCCATGCCGCTGCGTATGAGGTAGAGCGTGGTGCCGAGCACCGCGGTCAGCAGGAAGCCGGACAGCGTGAGCGCCACCAGCAGCTCGACCAGCGTGAAGGCCCTTCGTGCCTGCCTCTCAGCTCTTGTTGTAGTAATAGTCATGCAGGCCGTTCAATCCGTAGTGGGTCGTGTAGCTGTGGGACATGCTCCTGCCGTCGGCAGTCCGCCAATGCACCGTGAGGGTGATCCTGATCATCTCGCCCGAGCGGTTGGGGACGTTCGCCACCGAACGGGTGAGCGTGAATCGTCCCGCAATCGAGGGCACACGGGTGAAAGCCGTGTCGATGGTGGGCACGTAGGCCGCATCCGACACCTGGTCCCAGCTCATCAGCCGCTCCTTCTCCATTTCACACTGCAGGATGTTGGCGGCAATCTCCACGCTTCGCGCCGAATCCATCTGCATGAAGGAGGTCTTCATGACCGGGATGATGCTCGTCAGGGCGAGGGCCAGGATCACGCTGGCCAGCGCCACCTCCAGGATAGTGAAGCCCCCGAGGGAGGCTCGTGGCACGCCCCTCCCCCTGTGCTCCCTCCGCCCTTGGCCTGGATGATGATGTGGAATCCCCACAATATCGGCCAAGGGGAAGGAATACTGAGCCTGCCCTGCACCACCCTAGTTGACCCGGGAGTAGGACTCACCGCAGTACTCCAGGGTGTCCCGCCCCCTTACCCGGATCACGGCGCCTGGCTGGCTGATGAACAGGCAAAGCACTCTTCCTTGGTAACCAAGCTGATAGGCATCCTCGACAAAAAGGGGGGCGGCAAGGCCGTTGAATTGGATGAGCCTGAGGCTGCCGTTTCCATTCACGACAATCCCGTGCTGCAACGAGGGATTTCCTGTCATGTACACCCCCGCCACCTGCCTGCACAGCTGCTCGGGGTCATCCCTCTCCAGGAGCGCCTCGCGCAGCGGGGGCGGCGGAGGGAGGGGCTGTTGGCGCGCTTGAAACACGACCAGCGCAACCAGGAGGCACGCGATCACGGACAACAGGGCAACCAGGCGACGGCTTTCAGGCTTGGCGCCTGCCTTCGCCGCCCCGGGGGTCTCCGGGTCTTCCGCCAACACGGGCACGATGACGTGCTGGGTGTTTTGCAGGAGGGCCCTGCGTTCCTGGATGGCCCGCTCGTCCACCTCGGAGATGAGCTGCTCCACCGCACAGGAGATGCCCGGCATCTGGGGTTTCTGCAGGTCGTAGAGCAACAGCTTCCCCAGGTCGCTGTGCACCTTCCACTTGCCCAGCCGCGTGGTGATCAGGACCTCGGGCTCCCCCTCGAAGTCCTGGATGGGCATCACATCCCTGAAACTGATCAGGATGGAACGCAGCTGATCCACGCCGACCTGGCCAAGGCGCACCACGCCCTTCCTCGCAAGGGCGCGGCCATCGACGACGGCGAAATGGGCCAGGGAGACATCGAAGACGCTGATCATGGGCGCGGATAAACGAGAAGGATGGGCCAGCCGTTGAACCCGGACCTGAACTTACCCTTGGGACGGGACGAAAGTTCGAACTGCTCCTGGATCTCGGCAAAGTGCCCCTGGTCCATGGACAGCGGCGCATCCGGGGCAAAGGCAGTCAGGGCAATGGCCCCCAACGGCATGCCCCCCTGCCCCCCGCCCTTTGGCAGCCAGGCCTCGGGACAGGGACTGATCCACCTGTAGTGTCCGCCAAAGGGACTGGCCTGCCGCCAGCCGCCCTCCCCCAGGAGGCGGTCCATGCCAGCGGGTATCTGCCCCGGCAGGGCGGAGGCGGGCGCCACCCCCCGTTTCTGGTCCGCATAAAGCTGGAATGCCTGCTCAAAGGCAGTGAGCTCCCTTACGAGCGCCTCGCACCTGGAGCGTTCCCGCACGGAGTGGACTTCACGCACGGACAGGATCACGACACAGGCGACGATCACCAGGGACAAAAGCAGGATGACAAGACCAAAGCCCGCCGCTCCGCTGTGAAGGCTTGAAAAACGCCGGCGGTATAAGCCCGGCTCCCTGGATTCAGACAGGACCCACATGTCCTCCTTAGGAGTAACCACAAGGCCGGGAATAGAAAGCCACTTTCCCTAAGTAGATTCTCGCCAACAACACCTTCCCTTGGGCACTCCCCTCGCATTAGGCAGGCCGCCCGGGCACTTTCCCGCTGGCAAGGAGAGACACGCGGTTTGCAGGGGCCTTCGGCAAAAGGGATGGCAACGCGGCAAATACCATCTGCAAGAAGCCCTTCTTATCGCAAGCAATCCTCAAGATAAGCGGAGATGACCCGAATGTTTACCCACACCCAAGGGTGTCCCCCCCCCCATTCCTTCGTTCCATGAAACAGATGACCATCGGCCTCAGAGTCTCCATCCTTGCTGGCGTCCTATGTCTGCTCACGGCAGGCATCAGCATCTACACCAGCTACTCACTCAGGGATCTGGAGGGCGATGTGATGGGCATCACCGAGGACACCATCCCTGGGCTGATTCACGCCGGCAGCTTCAATGCGGGACAGAACGAAAACCAGATCCTGGTGGCGATGCTCTACGCCGCCGAGACCGAGGAGGAGGTCAGGCTTCTCAAGGCGGAACAGGTCGCAAAGACTGAAAAAAACAACCAGCACCTCAAGGCATACGAGTCCGCCATCAGCACCGAGGAGGAACGGGGACTTTTCAATGACCTGGTCGCAGCCCGCGCCGTGTTCCAGAAGACCCGCGCAGAGTATTACCAACTCCTGACGACCAACAAGCCCGCCGCACGGGCCTTCCTCTTCTCCCAGCTCAAGCCCGCCTACGCGATCTACTCGACGAACGGCGACAAGCTCGTGGAGTACAACGCCCGCCGCGGCCGCGAACGCTCGGCCGACGTCAAGGCCCAGATCAGCCTGAACGAGCGTATCATCCTGGTCTCCGCCACCGCCTCCCTGGTCTTCGGCATCCTGTTTTCAGTGGTCAATATCCGCAGCATCACGCGGCGCCTCAAGGAGATCATCACCACCCTGACGGACGGCTCCGACCAGACCGTCTCCGCAGCCGGCCAGGTGTCCAGCTCCAGCCAGAGCCTCGCCTCGGGGGCCAGCCAACAGGCCGCCTCCCTTGAGGAAACCAGCGCCTCGCTGGAGGAAATCGGGAGCATGACCCATCGCAACGCGGACAATGCAGGCAAGGCCAAGGAACTCGCAGCCCAGGCTCGCAACGCCGTCGACACCGGTGTCAACGACGCCGCGGAGATGAACGCCGCCATGGACCAGATACGCGAGTCGAGCGACGACATTGCCAAGATCATCAAGACCATCGACGAAATCGCCTTCCAGACCAACATCCTCGCCCTCAATGCGGCCGTCGAGGCGGCCCGCGCGGGCGAGGCCGGTGCGGGCTTCCCGGTCGTGGCGGACGAGGTGCG
>JAHFTI010000296.1 GCA_023265535.1 Opitutaceae bacterium | reverse complement strand
TCCGCGGACGCGGCCCGCTGAGCGGCCCGGCGGCACCTCCGTCCCCCGGCTCTCGCGCCGGGCGATCCGCTCAGGAGCTCGCGCTGCTGTAACGCCGCAGCCCGCGGTTGAAGACGAAGATGGCGACGCCCAGCCAGAGCAGGGCCATGCCGCCGAGCCAGAGCACGTAGTGCGGCTGGAAGCCGTGGATGAGCACGCTGGCGGGGGCGTTGCTGGCAACGACAGCCGGGAGGCAATACACAAAGACCACGTTCGCCGCGCCGTGGAAGGCGCCGCGCGGCAGGCGCGAGAACTCGAAGAGCGTGAAGTAGCTGCCCTCGATGCCCTGGCTGCCGATCAGCCAGAAGGTGGCGGAGGTGATCAGCAGGAGCGCGGAGTAGTGGATCACCAGGGCGAGCATCACCAGCAGCGCATAGAGGCCGATGTCGAGCAGGCTGGGGTGCAGGCCGAGCTGCACCACCGAGTAGGCCACCACGCCGATCGCGATGATGCCGTTGAATAGGGCGTCGGGATCGAGCTTGCGCGAGCTCACCATGAAGATGGGGTTGCCCGGCTGGCACAGGAAGAAGTCGAAGTGCCCCGTGCGGATGTTGCGCCCCATCTCGAAGAGGTTGGTCCAGAAGAGGCCCATGGTGAGGCGCTGCAGCAGCATCGCGGTGCCCACGAGCAGCATCATCTGGTACTTGGACCAGCCGGCGATGTCGTCGGTGTGGCTGTAGATGACGCCCACCAGCAGGAGGTTCACGGCCATCCAGAAGAACTCGACGAGCGCCCACATGAGGGTGTCGAAGCGGAACATCATCGTTCGCACCATCGAGTAGCGTGCGCCGGCGAGCCAGACCCGGAGGTAGTGGAGGGGACCCATGGTGTTGTCAGCCGCCCACGGCGGTGTGGTGGCGCAGCCCGCGCGTCCAGAGCAGGCGCCCCAGCAGCAGCAGGGCGACGGCCCAGAAGAGTTGTATTCCCAGGCCGGATACGGCCTGCATGGGGTCGTTGATGCGGCCCGTCAGGATGGCCGCCGGGAAGTACATCTGGTAGTAGTAGGGCAGGTATTGGGAAACCTGATACAGGGGCGCGGGCATGAGGTCCAGGGGGAAGACCTGGCCGCCCAGCAGCGTCTCGATGGCGAACGAGAGGATGACGAAGGACTGGATCTCCAGGAACCAGAACGCCATCAGGCCGAAGCAGAAGGCGATCGCGAACTGGATCACCGCCGAGAGGCCGAGCGCGGGGATGCCCAGCCAGAGGCGCCAGGCGTCCGTGGGCAGGGTGAGGTGCTCGCGGATGAAGGGGAAGGCGACGAGCAGCGGGAGGATGACCAGCGTGCCCGAGACGAGGCGCGCCGCCACGAAGATGCTGAAGCGGTAGCCGAAGTAGTTGATCGGCTTGAGGAGGAACTGGTTGATCAGGCCGTTGCGGATCTCCTCGCTGATCTGGAAATCCTCGTTGAAGGCGCTGATGAAGAATTGGAGCACCAGGAGCATCACGAAGTACGTGAGCGTCTGGTCGAGGTTGAAGCCGCCGATCTCCGTCTTGCCCGCGTAGGCGGCGGTCCAGAGCGTGAAGACCACGATCAGGTGGAACAGCGAGAAGAACCCGCGCACGGCGAAGTTCATCCGGTAGACGATGTTCCCCTGGAGGCCGATCAGGAAGGACTGCCAGTATTTGGCGAGGCGGAGCATCGGGGATGCCTTACTTCTCCTTCAGCTTGAAGCGGTCGATCATTTCCTTCGCCAGGTTCTTGTAGGCCGTGGCGCCGGGGGAGCTGGGATCGTACTCGAAGATGGTCTTGCCGAAGCTGGGGGCCTCGCTGAGGCGCACCGTGCGCGGGATGACCGTCTTGAAGATCTTCTCGGGCAGGTGCTTCTTGACCTCCTCGACGACCTCGCGCGAGAGGTTGGTGCGCATGTCGAACATCGTCATGACGATGCCGCCCACCTCGAGCTTCGGGTTCACGCCGGCGCTCTTCAGGCGCTCCACGTTGCGCAGGATCTGGCCGAGGCCCTCGAGGGCCATGTACTCGCATTGCAGGGCGATGAGCAGGTAGTCGGCGGCGACGAGGCTGTTCATCGAGAGCATGCCGAGGGCGGGGGGGCAGTCGATGATGATGGCGCGGTAGCCGTTGCTGGCGCGGATCGGTTCGAGCACGGTCTTCAGGCGGGCGAGGTAGTTTTCGCCCTGGGCGATCTCGATCTCGGCGGCGGCGAGGTCCTCCTCGCTGGGGATGAGGGCCAGGTGCTCGTACGAGGTCGGCACGATCATGTCGAAGACGGAGCCCTCGCCGTGGATGGGGCCGTAGAGGCTGCGCCCGGCCTGCTTTTCGACGCCGATGGCGCTCGTGGCGTTGGCCTGGGGGTCGAGGTCGATCAGGAGCGTGTGGATCTTCTTTTCGGCAAGGGCTGCGGCGACGTTGACCGCCGTGGTGGTCTTGCCGACGCCACCCTTCTGGTTGGCAATGGTGAAAATGGTGGTGGGCATGGAGGGCGCGGGTGCTGTTGGCGGTCAAATTGGAGGAGCTTGGCGCGCTTTCAATCCTGATATCCGCCCGTAACGCTGCTTTCCCCCCGATTTTGTTTTGAGCGCCGCCCCCGTCTTGCCCAAGTTGATGGCGTGCCGGCCCTGAACCTCGATTATTCCAACGCCAACAGCCTCTGGTGCAGCGTACTGGCGGAAACCCTTTTCCGCTGTGGCGTGCGCGAGGCGGTGCTCTCGCCCGGTTCGCGCAGCACGCCGCTGACCTTCGCCTTTGCCCGCCATGCGGGAATCCGGGCCACCCCCGTGCTGGATGAACGTTCCGCCGGCTTTTTTGCGCTGGGGCTTGCCAAGCGCAGCGGGCACCCGGTGGTCCTGGTCTGCACGAGCGGCACGGCCGCCGCCAACTACCTGCCTGCCGTCGTCGAGGCGCACGAGTCGGGCGTGCCGCTGCTGGTGCTCACGGCCGATCGCCCGCCCGAGATGCGCGCCTGCAGCTCCGGCCAGACCATCGACCAGCTCAAGCTCTTCGGCGGCTATGTCTCGTTCTTTCACGAGTTCGCCGTGCCGGAAGCCAGGGCCGAGCGCCTGCGCTACCTGCGCCAGACCCTGGTCCAGGCGGTGGAACGCTCCCGCTGGCCCGTCGGTGGGCCCGTGCACCTGAATTGCCCCTTCCGCGATCCGCTGGTGCCCGAGAAGCAGGGCAATTGTGAGACGCTGGCGTCCCAACTTGAGGCCGAGTCCTTCTGGTCCCAGCTGGCCGTGCCGGCCCCGCAGCCTGAGGACCAGGGCCCGTTGCCTGAACTTTCCGGGGAACGCGGCCTGGTCATCGCCGGCCCCATGCCCGAGGGCTGCGATCCCGTGGCGCATGCGGCGGCCGTGTGCTCGATCGCCCGCGCCCTGGGCTGGCCCCTGCTCGCCGACACGCTTTCCCAGCTGCGCCAGCAGGCCTGCGATTGCCCCGCCCTCATTACGCATTACGACGCCGTTCTGCGCAGCGAGCAGGCGGCGGAGCGGCTGCGCCCCGAGCAGGTGCTGCTCGTAGGCGGGCTCCCGACCAGCAAGGTCCGGCGCGGCTGGCTCGAGCGCCAGGAGGGCCTGAAGGTTCACCTGCTCTCCCTGTTTCCGGAAAGCCGCGATGCGCTGCATCTCGCCACGCGCGTGATCCGCAGGAGCCCCGCCTCCTTTGCCTCCACGCTGGGCGTTGCGGTGCGGCCCGTATCCGCGTATGTCAACGACTGGGCGCGCGCCTCGGAGGCGGCCCGCTGCCACATCGCCGGGCTTCTCGGGCCGGAGCGCGCCTTGGTCGAACCCAAGGTGGCCTGGCTACTCGGGCAGATGCTCCAGCGCGGCACCTCCCTCATGGTGGCCAACAGCATGCCCGTGCGCGACCTCGAGTACCTCTGGGGCGCCCAGCAGCGCGGCCTGCGCGTCTTCTTCAACCGCGGCGCCAACGGCATCGACGGCACGGTGTCCACGGCCTTCGGCATTGCCCAGGACGGGGCCCCGGCGGTGTTGCTGATCGGGGACCTCTCACTGTTGCATGACAGCAACGGCCTGCTGCTGCATCGCCAACTGCGCGGCTCACTCACGATCCTGCTCATCGACAACCACGGCGGCGGCATCTTTGAGCACCTGGCGGTGTCCCGTTTCGATCCGCCCTTCGAGGAGTTTTTCGCCACGCCGCAGCAGGTGGACTTCGCCGCGCTCGCCGCGGTGCATGGGCTGCCACACCAGGTGGTAGGCACCTGGGAGGAGCTCGCCGAGCAACTGCGCCAGCTGCCGCCCAGCGGCGTACGCGTGGTCGAGCTGCGCACCGACCGCAAGGCCGACGCCGCCCTGCGCAAGCGTCTCTTCGAGGGCGCCTCGCGGGCCGCCGCCGAGGCACTGGGGCTGTAAGTTCAGCCGGGCGCCTCCCTACTTTGGGGAACGCAAATGACCGCGGGTTCGAGTCCCGTCCATCCCGCCATTCGGTGGGTGCGAACTGGAGGCCTGGAAGGGCTGCTGATGGCCTTGGCGATTTACAAACAAAAGGTCCGGACTACCGTTCGTCATGACGGTGGTCCCGGACCCTTCGGATGATCCTCCCGTTAACGAGCTGGGAGGGGGGCTTTCCGGTGGACTGCCTTCATTTCTCCCAACCATCCGTGCGGAAGGGGGAGGCGGGCAGGCCGAGCTTGTTGTAGAGGTTCACGTCGGGCACGTTGGCCCAGCCGTAGCGCACGGCGACGGGCTTGGCCACCGCGGAGGAAGACACGACCAGGGTGTCGCCGACGATCTTCACCGTGGCAGGCACGAAGTTCCGGTCCTCGCCGGCGATCATGAAGCCCTTGGGGGCCTCGCCCTTGAAATCGAGTCCGCCGCCGAGGTGCGTGAAGGAAATGATGGCCTCGGAGCCCTTGACGGTGAGGGTGTCGTAGAGGGGGCCGGAGAATTCGATCTTCTCGCCATAGGCCAGGGCGCGGGCTGCGAGTGCGAGGCGCGCGCCGACAGGCTGCTTGTGGGTCGGATGGATGTCCTTCGCGTCGCCGCAGTCGGTGAGCACGGCCATGGCGGTGTTCGGCGTGCGCTGGAACGTGAGGAGTTGCGCCTCCCGGATTTCAGGGCTCTGGCCCTGATGCGGCGCGATCTGCACAAAGAGGAAGGGGAAATCGCCCCTGCCCCATTGTGCACGCCAGTCGCGGATCATGGAGGGGAACAGGGTCTGGTAGACCTTGGCGCGACCCGAGTTGGACTCGCCCTGGTACCAGATGACGCCGCGCATGGCGTAGGGGATGATTGGATACACCATGCCGTTGTAGAGGCCGCTGGGGCGGTTCTTGTCGGTGGTGGGATTCACCGGGGCGGCGGGCTTGCGGGGCGGGGTGGCACCGGTCTGTTTCGCCTTTTCGACGGCGGCGTTGTGTTCCTCGAGGAGCTTGGGTTCCTCCGCCTTGTACTTTGCGAGCCGCTCGGGGTAGGTCTCCAGCGCCTTGGCCTGGGTCTCCAGGATGCCCTTCAGGACGGGATCGTCCCGGAGGACCTCATGGCGTGTCCAGGCCTCTGCGGGCGTGCCGCCCCAGGAGCTGTGAATCAGGCCGATGGGAGCCTTGATCGCCTGCTGCAGGTCGCGTCCGAAGAAATAGCCGACCGCGGTGAAGTTGGCGACCGTCTGTGGCGAGCAGACCTCCCAGGTGCCGGTGACCTCGGACAGGGGGGTGTCGGCGGTCGTCTGCTTCACCTTGAAATGCCGGAGCTGGGGGTAGTTGGCTGCGGCGACCTCCTGCTCCCAATTTTTGAGGGGCTGCTGCCCTTGGCGAAGGCCGACCTGGCGTTCCATGTTGGATTGGCCGCTGCAGACCCAGACCTCGCCGACGAGGAGATTGCTCAGCGTGATCTCATTGTCGCCCCTGAGCGTCAT
>JAHFTI010000295.1 GCA_023265535.1 Opitutaceae bacterium | reverse complement strand
TGCGCTGGTGGTGGTACAGGGTGCGGCCTTTCTCGTCTGCAGCCTGCTGGTCCATGGCATGCGCCGCGGCGTACTCATTGAGCCTTCCCAGGCGTGCAAACTCCTCCTCGAAGCCGGTGCCATCGAAGCCGAAGCCGAGCGAGCGGATGAGGTCCTCGCAACGCGTGTCGAGGCGCTTTCGGTAAAGCGCGGCCTTTGACTTGCTGAGCGCCGCCACGGCGGGGTCCGGGTCGTCTTTCAGCCAGTGGCGATAGGTCAGCGTTGCCATGACATCGATCTCGAGCCAGAAGGAGGGCGAGCCATAGCCTGGGTCGAGGTAGTAGGTCTTGGCATGCCTCTTCCTGCTGCCGGAGAGCGGTGCGTCCGTGAATTCCTCGGTCATGGCCAGGTACCCCGACATGCCCGCGAGTTCGGTCGTCGTCGCGTGCCCCTTGGTGTCGGTTGCGGGGCGCCCGGGGGTGTTTCCATACCAGCTGGGGTCGGCGAGCCCGCTTGCCTTGAGTGCCTGTTCGGGCGTGGCCAGGGGCTCGCAGTGGGTCCGGACAACGACCTGGAGTTTCACTGCGCTGAGCAGGTCGGCACCCACGTAGGTGAACGAAATGTAGCCCTCTGTCTCCTCGGTGGAGAGGTAGGCGTGCCTGTCGCCCGGGGGCGGAATGTAGTGGGGAGATGAATACAGGTAGGGTCCCTCCGCCGCCTTTCTCAGGCCTCCCTTGGACGCCCGGCGCCCAGCGGGCCACGATTGGGTGTGGACGACCCAGCCGGCGGGCAGGTCCTCGTAGTTCACATGGAGCCAGTCCGGCTTGTGGAGTCCCAGCGCCCTGCGAGCCACGCGGAGGGCCTCCTGATGGGCCTTCCCCTGGCGCTTGCGTGCGGCGACCGGGTCGGGCGGTGCACCCAGCGCCTGTATGCGTGCGGTGAGTTCGGAGAGCCGTGTGCGGAGATCCGTGAGTTGCCCCTTCAGCAGGGCGGCCTCGGCCAGGGCGGTGCGTGTGCCCGTGTCGGAGGAATAGAGGGCGGCCAGGGTGGCCTCCTCGAGTGCGCCGTCATAGGAGGCTGCCGCCTGGGACAGCAGGGTGCGCAGGGATTGGAATTCCTGGAGCAGGGGCAGCAGCGCCTCGAGGTAGCGGCGCGACTCGGGAGAGGGCGTGGTGAAAAAGGGGGTCCAGGTTCGCTCGAATTTTTTCGTGTCCCCGGGGGAAAGCGGGGAATACACCAGGCGCAGCGCCTCGACGATGGCGGCGGCAGAGCCGAAGTCCTGGGTCTGTGCGAGGGCCGTGAGGGCGGACACTGCAGCGGTCTCGCTGGGCGGGGGCGCGGCGGGGCCCGGCGTCGGCTCGGCTGAGGGCTCCGCAGAGGGCTGGGACCCTGAGAGGCGGGCGATCGCCTTGGTGAGGTAGGACGCCTTCCTGGGATCCTTGTTGAGTTTTGCCGCCTCCTGGAAGGCGTTCAGGGCATCCGACTTCTTCCCCTGTTTCTCGAGGAGGGATCCGCGCAGTCCGTGGGCGTCGGCAAGGGTGGGGGAGAGTGCGCACAGTTTCCCGGCGGCCACGAGCCCCTCCTCGAGGCGGCCCAGGCGGTTGCACAGCGTGCCCAGGTCCAGGAGATGGGCGGTGTTGGAGGGAAAGAGGCGGGTGAGTTCCCTGAAGCAGCCGAGGGCCTCCTCCTCGCGGCCGAGGGAATTCAGCACGCGGCCGAGGCGGGAACGTGCGCGCTCGAGGCGGGGCTCGAGCCTGACGGCCTCCTGCAGGTCGGCGAGCGCGGCCTGCGAATCCCCCGACTGGTGGCGGGCCCAGCCGCGCAGGGCAAGGGTCTCGGCATCTGCCGGGTTCGAGGCGAGGGCGGCGTCGCAGAGCATGATGGCCCTGGCAAATTGTTTGTCAGAAAGTGCCTTGGCGGCCTCAGGGGGTTCCGCGGCGTGGCAGGAAAGGGCCGCAAGGAGCAGGCCCAGCGCAAAGCGCAGAAACAGTGGGAGTGCGGGACGCGTGCGGCGTGACAGGCGCATGGGGCGGTGGGGTGGGGTGACCCGAGTAAAGCTGCGCCTCCGCCTGAAGTGAAGGTTGGAGATGAGGATTCTGGGGGTGAGGAACAGAGCACAAGACAGCGCCAGCCGGTGGCGGGGCAGGTTTTGCAAGGCGGCATCTGGCGTCCGAGTGTGGTGGGCTGCCGTTGAGCGCGATCCCTGCGGCCTCGACAGCGCTTCCGGGCTATTGCACGCATGTCGGGTTTTCGGTTTCCGTGCCTATGGTCCCGCCGCCCTCTTCCCCGATTGGCATTTCCCAAGGGGGTGCCCAGAGTTCCTCGTTGCCACCCCTTCAGGGCAGCACTTTTCCCAGACACAGCCCAAGCTCCCCCAGCCCGTCGCCAGGACCCCCGCCCCAGGCGTTCCCCAGCATTGCCGAGACCTATCCTTCCTCCATACTCGGGCTCCTCTTTTCCCATGATCCTGCGTCTCCCTGTTTTCTGGTCCAGGCTGATTGCCCTGCACCTTGTCTGTCTGTGCCTGCCATGGACAAAGGCGGCGGCGCTGCCTGCAGCCTCCGAGAGTGTTCCGCTGCAATGGACAGAAGTCGCGGCCGGTGTCTGGAAGGCCACGGCAGGCAGCGAGGAATCCCTGACGCTTCTGGGTGCAGCCGGCCAGCCTCCCAAGTTGTCCGCGCTTGCTGCGATGTCCGCCGCGCCCTTCCCCTTCGCGGGCAAAGGGGTGGTGGCCCAGCGTGTCGGCTCACGGATGGTGTTGCGTTTCCCTCTCGGCCGCGAGGAGTCCGTCTACGGCCTCGGTGTGGACTTCAAGGGCCTTCGTCGGAACGGCACCACGTTCCAATTGCACGTTGACCACTGGGGTGGGCGCGCTGGGCGCACCCACGCACCTGTGCCCTTCTACGTGTCCACGCAGGGTTATGGTGTGCTGATCGACTCCGCCCGCTACATCAGTTACCACGTGGGCATCGGGGTGCGACTGGATGCCAGTGACAAGCCTGCCGCCGTTGACCGCACGACGCAGGGCAATGACTGGACGGACTTGCCCCGTTCCGATGCGGTGGAGGCCTCCCTGATCGGACCCGGTGCGGCGATCTATGTCTTCGCAGGCCCTACGCCCCTGGATGCGGTGCGCCGCTACAACCTGTTCTGTGGCGGTGGAGCCCTTCCGCCCAAGTGGGGCTTGGGTTACCTTGCGCGCACACCCCTGGCTTATTCGGCGCAGCAGGTCCTCGGGGATGTCGATGAGTTCCGCCGGCGCGGCATCCCCCTGGACATGGTGGGCCTGGAGCCGGGCTGGCATGACAAGGCTTATCCGTGCTCGTTCGAGTGGGACGGCAAACGGTTTCCGAATCCGGGCGGCTTCCTTGCCGAAATGAAAAGGCGCCATGTGCGGGTGAACCTCTGGTTCAATCCCTATGTCGCCCCGGCGTCCCCCCTCCACACAAAGCTGGCTCCGTATGCCGCCTCCCATCTCGTCTGGAACGGCATCGTGCCGGACTACTCGCTTCCGGAGGCGCGCGCGATCTTTGCCGAACACCTGAGGAGCCGAGTCCTTTCGGCGGATCCCTCCATGCTCATGGGCTTCAAGGTCGACGAGGTGGATGGCGGCGACCAGTGGCTCTGGCCCGACCACGCGCTGTTCCCCTCGGGCAATGATGGCGAGCAGATGCGCCAGGTGTACGGGCTGCTCGTCCAGCGCATCCTGCATGAACACTTCCGTGCCCAGAACCGCCGCTCCTACGGACAGGTGCGCGGAACCAATGCCGGTGCGTCCCCCTTTCCGTTTGTCATCTACAACGACAATTACGATTTCTCCGAATACATCACGGCGGTGGCCAACTCCTCCTTCGCGGGCGTGCTCTGGTCGCCGGAGGTCCGCGGCGGCAGTGGCCTGGACATGTTGCGCCGAACCCAGGCGGTGTGCTTCTCGCCCCTAGCCCTGTTCAATGGCTGGGAGACCTCGAAGAAGCTTTGGAGCGACGAGAAATACCTGGGGGCAATGGGCGACGCCATCGCACTGCGCCTGCGCCTGCTGCCGTATTGGTATTCCGCCTTCGCGGAGTACAGCCAGAAGGGCACTCCGGTCATCCGGGCCATGCCGCTTGTGCCCGGGTTCCGGGCGACGCTCCCCCCCGGCAAGCGAGGCCAGGTCGACCTGCACACCAACCCCTACGCGAATGTGAAGCTCGAGGAGGTCAAGGACCAGTACCTCGTGGGGGATGCGCTGCTTGTCGCCCCGATCGCGTCCAACGTCACGAGCCGCAAGGTCAGCCTGCCACCGGGCCGCTGGTATGATTTCTACACCGGAAAGTGCGTGGGCGAGAACCAGGTCATCGAGGTCACCCCTCCCTTGGACCAGATCCCGCTGTTCGTGCGCGATGGCGGCATCATTCCGCTGATCCCTGCACGCGAGTGGATGGTCGAGGAGAACGAGATCGTGCCGTTGGAAATCCGCCACTATGGCGAGAAGCCGGGCGAGTACCTGCTTTACGACGACGATGGTGTCACGTTCGACCATGAGAAGGGTGCCTACAGCTGGACGAAGCTTTCCGCCTCGAGGGGGCCGGACGGTTCCTGGAAGGGCGAGGTCGCCACTCCGCAAAAGGGACTGCCTTGGCATTATTCTGCGACGACCTGGCGTTTCATGAGTGCGCCAGTGGCAAGGCCTTGAGTGTCCCTCCCCGCACTGCCTTTTCCCCTGCGTCTTGCCCGCGTGGTCCTTCCGGGAGCATCATGCCCCGTGCAGCCATGACTCTGGCAAGGGAGCCTTGTCAGCGGGTTCTTCGTCCGTGGGCCGGGATGCCTATGTCCAAGAAGTGACGAGGTGACACGGAGGGGCCGGGCGGAGGTTGCCCAGCGCCGCTCCAGGCAGCCGGGTGGCGGCTTTTTTTGCGGCGAAACTGCCGGGAAGAGCGGGAGTTTTGTCTTTTAGTGTATCGTTATACTAAAACGATTGACCTGTTTCAGTAAATCGTTTTACTAGGAGGCGAATCCCCCCTCAGGGACTGCTTTACCCCTCACTCCCACCCCATCATGTCAGGGAAATTTCTGCATCGTCTTATCTGCCATTCCGCAAGGGCTTTGGTCCTGTGCGTGGCTGCCGCCTGGGTGTCGCTCTCTGGCGCTGCGCCCCAGGAAATCGCACGCCCTCCCGTCTGGGGCATCGCCAAGCTCACGATGCGCACGAGCGATCTCGCGGCCACCCGCGATTACTACGGCCGCATCCTCGGCTTCTCCGAGGCCTTCTCCTACCAGGACGGCGCAGGAAAAATCCTCTCCTTCAAGGTCAGCGACCGGCAATTCCTGGAGTTCATCCTGGACCCTGCCGCCGGCTCCGGCGACCGCCTCTTTTCCGTTTCCTTCGAGACCTCGGGTCCGGAGCAACTCAGGCAGTACCTCGCCGGCCGCGGTCTCGCCGTGCCCGAGGGCGTCCGCATCGATGGCGCGGGCAACGAGGTCTTCCTCACCCGCGACTCCGCCGGAAATCCCGTCGAGTTCATCCGTTTCACCGACGAGAGCCTTCATCGCAAATCGCAGGGCCGCTTCCTTTCCGAGCGCAGGCTTTCCACGCGCATCCATCATGTGGGCCTGCACAGCCCGCAGGTCGTCGAGAACGACCCCTTCTACGTGGGCCTGCTTCAGTGCAGGGAGCTCGTGCGCATCCCCGATGACAGGAAGCAGCCCGCGGCCCTGCTCTACCTCGGCTTCCCCAACTGCCTCGAGAACGTGGAATTCCTCGCCGGGAGCGACCCCGGTTTCGTCCACCCCTGCTTCCTCGTCACCGACATGCAGGACACGATCCACGCCCTCAGGGAGCGTTCCTCCGGCCAGATCGTCTCCGAGCCGCGGATCGGGCGTGGCAAGCGTTGGATCCTGAATCTCACCACGC
>JAHFTI010000294.1 GCA_023265535.1 Opitutaceae bacterium | reverse complement strand
GGGCCCTGCGACCTCGTGGATGGCACGCCGATCTTCGACATCAAGCCCTATGTGCCCGCCTATGATTCCTTTCCGGGATCGGTGGCCGGGTGGATCGACGAGGTGGACCGCGAGGAGGCCCTGCCGCCGGCCTACCGGGTCAGCTTCGCGGCGCGTGCGCAGGAGCAGGCGTGCTGGCTGCGCGACGGGTGGGGGATCGATTTCACAGCGCGCGTGGTGGAGCTGCTCTCGCGCGACCCGAGCCTGCATCGCACCCGCCGCATCACCCGGCGCACGGAGGACTTGCGCGTCATGGCCTGCGGAGCCTGGCGGGCGGTGTTTCGCGTCAGCGGGCAGGAGGTCCTCATCGAGGCCCTGGAGCCCGGCTATCCGATGAGTTTCCTGGTGCGCGAGGGCTACGAGGAAGTGCCGTACCGCGAGGCGCAGGTGGCCTTCTACGCGCAATGGCCCGATGCGGGGCCGGTGGCGGAGGACGGCACGAGGATGTCGGACATCAGGGAGTAGGGGGGCGCCTATAGTCCTTCCGCCATGGCGAGGCCGGCGAGGCGGCCGGTGGTCCAGGCGGCCTGGAAGTTGAAACCGCCGGTGATGCCGTCGATGTAGAGGACCTCGCCCGCGAAGAAGAGGCCGGGCACGAGGCGGCTCTGCATGGTCCTGAAGTCGACCTCGGAGAGGCGCACGCCGCCGCAGGTGACGAACTCCTCCTTGTTGGTGGACTTGTCGGTGACCTGGAACTCGCTCTCGGTCACCTGGGCGGCGAGGCGCGCGAGGCCGTCGTTGGAGCAGACCGCCCATTGCGACTCGGCCTGGAGGCCAGCCGCCACCAGGAGGCGTTCCCAGAGGCGGGCGGGCACGCTGGGGAAGGGGCACCAGGTGGCGAGCTGCTTGCGCTGGTTGGCGGCGCGGGCGGCGGTGAGTTCGCGCAGGGCGGCCTCGCGGTTGTGGGCCGGCGACCAGTTGATGCGCAGCGTGAACTGGTAGCGGCGCTCGGCGAGTTCGCGCGCGCCCCAGGCGGAGGTCCTCAGGATGGCCGGGCCGCTGAGGCCCCAGTGCGTGACGAGGACCGGGCCCTCCTCGGAGAGCTTGGTGCCGGGCACGGTCACGCGGGCGCGCTGCGAGGCGAGGCCCGAGAGGCCGCCGAGGCGCGGGTCCTTCACGTTGAAGGTGAAGAGCGAGGGCACGGGCTTCTCGATGGCGTGCCCCAGGGACTGCGCCAGGCGCATGCCCGCGGAGTCGCCGCCGCCGCCCGTGGCGATGAGCAGGCGGTCGCACTCGACGACCGTGCCGCCCGCGACGTCGAGGCGGAAGCCGCCTCCCTCGCGTAGTTGAACTCCCAATACAGAGCGGCCGAGCGCGAGCGGGATGTCCGCCTCGGTGGCGGCGCGGCGCAGGCAGTCGACGACGGAGGCGGAGTCGTTCGTGACGGGAAACATGCGGCCGTCCTCCTCGGCCTTGGTCGCGACGCCGCGCCCCTCGAACCAGGCGACGGTGTCGCGCGGGCCCCATTTCGTGAAGGGGCCGATGAGTTCGCGCGAGCCGCGCGGGTAGCGCTTGGAGAGTTCGCGGGGCTCGAAGCAGGCGTGGGTGAGGTTGCAGCGACCGCCGCCCGAGATGCGCACCTTCGCCAGCGGGTGGATCGTGGCCTCATGGATGACCACCTGCCCGCGGCGCTGGGCGGGCGGCAGGGCCTTCAGGGCCTCGGCGCAGGTGATGGCGCCGAAAAAGCCGGCGGCTCCGCCGCCGATGACGACGGCCCTGTGGGTCGGTGTGGACATGCCCACAGGATCGGCGGCGGCGCGCGCTTGGCAATCCAAAGGACGCGGGACACGGGCGCTGCGCTTTCCCATTGCAGCCGGGGGCCCGAACTGGCCAGATGACGCCCATGAAAGTGGCCTTCATCAGCGGTACCAGCATCGTCAACTCCAGCCTCTTCAGCAGCTGGGAGCAGTGTCGCATCGACACCGTCTACGGTTCGGTTGCCTACAGGAAAAAGGGCGACCATGTGATCATCAACCGCCACGGCTTCGGCGTCCCGCTTCCGCCGCACAGCATCAATTGCCGCGCCAATGTGCGCGCCCTCGCCGACCTCGGCTTCAAGGACGTCATCTCCCTGAATTCCGTGGGCTCCCTCAAGGCCGACCTGCCCCCGGGCACCTTCGTGAGTTGCTCCGACTACGTCTGCCTGCAGCAGGGGCCCGCGACCTTCTTCGACAGCGAGCTCAAGGGCGGCGCCCCCGGCATCGCCAACAACCTCATCCCGCTGCTGCTCGAGAGCCTGGCGCCCGAATTCAACATCCATGCGGGCAAGGTCTATGTGCAGATGAAGGGCCCGCGCTTCGAGACGAAGTCCGAGGTGCAGATCATCAAGGACTGGGGCGACGTGGTGGGCATGACGGCCGCCTTCGAGGCCGACCTCTGCACCGAGGCCGGGCTCAACTACAACAGCCTCGCCCTCATCGACAATTACGCCAACGGCCTCTTCAACACCGAGATCGACTTCGTGCGCTTCAAGGAGCTGGTGAAGGACAACCAGGCCCGCGTGAACCGCCTCTTCTCACGCATGCTCGAAATCGTCTCGGCAGACTGAGTGAAGTGCCGTATTCAGGGTGCAAAATGAGCACCATCGGCATTCTCGGTCTTGGCATCATCGGTTCAGCCTGGTCCCGGCGCTATCTGGCGGCGGGCAGGCTCGGCGGCGTGTGGAATCGCACCGCCCAACCCCAGGCTCCGCTCTGGATGGCGACCCCCGGCGAGGTGGTGCGAGCGGTGGACATCGTGCAGGTCGTCGTCGCCGATCCGCCTGCCGTGGAGGGCCTGCTCACCCAGATCCTTCCCGAGCTGAAGGCCGGCAAGACCGTGGTGCAGTCGAGCACCATCGACCCCGTGAGCAGTGCGCGTTTCGAGGCGCTGGTGCGCGCCACCGGAGCCGTGTACATCGAGGCCCCCTTCACGGGCAGCAAGCCCGCCGCCGAGGAGGGCAAGACCGTGTTTTTCCTGGGCGGGCGCAAGGAGGAGATCGACCTCGTCGAGGAAGTCCTCGCCTGCGTGTCCGAGACGCGTTTCCGCATCGGCAGCTGCGAGCAGGCCGCCACGGTGAAGCTCGCGATGAACCTCAACCTCGCCGTGCAGATGCAGGGCTTCGCCGAGAGCCTCACCTTCGTGCGCCGCGCCGGCATCAGCGACGACACCTATTTCAGCGTGCTCGCGAAGAACGTGGGCTATTCGGGCCTCGCCAAGCTCAAGGAGAACAAGCTGCGCGCCGCCGACTTTGCCCCGCAATTCTCGGTGAAGCACATGCACAAGGACATGCGCTTGGCCTCGGCCACTGCAGGCTGCGCCGACTACCCGCTCCTCGAGGCGGTGCGCGAGCAGCTCAAGAGCGCCCAGGCGCGCGGCCTGGGCGACGAGGACTTTAGCGCGCTGATCAAGCTGCTGTGAGCGGGCGCGCTCAGCCCTGCGCGCGTTCGGCGTACACGCCGAGGGCGCGGTAGCGGGCGTAGCGCTTCTCCAGCAGCTCCTCCTTGCCGAGCTTGGACAGTTCGGCGAGGTGGCGCGTGAGGGCGGTGTGGAGGGTCTTGGCGGCCTCGGCGGGGTCGTTGTGCGCACCACCGAAGGGCTCGGGAACGAGCTCGTCGACGATGCCGAATTCCTGGAGCGTACCGGCGTCGAGCTTGAGGGCCGCGGCGGCGCGCGGGGCCTCGGCCGCGTCCTTCCACAGGATCGAGGCGCAACCCTCGGGCGAGATCACGGAGTAGTAGCTGTTCTCGAAGCTGAGCACGCGGTCGGTCACGCCGATGCCGAGCGCACCGCCCGAGCCGCCCTCGCTGATGATCACGGAGATCGTGGGCACGCGCAGGAGCGTCATCTCGCGCAGGTTCACGGCGATGGCCTCGGAGACGTGGCGCTCCTCGGAGTTGATGCCGGGGTAGGCGCCCTTGGTGTCGACAAAGCAGATCACGGGCAGGCCGAATTTCTCGGCGGTGCGCATCAGGCGCAGGGCCTTGCGGTAGCCCTCGGGCTGGGGCATGCCGAAATTGCGGGCGATTTTTTCCTTGGTGTCGCTGCCCTTCTCGTGGGCGATCACCATGACGGCGCGGCCGTCGAGGAAGGCGGTGCCGCCGATGAGGGCCTGGTCGTCGCCGAACTGGCGGTCGCCGTGCAGCTCCTGGAAGTTCTCGAAGATCTCGGCGATGAAGGCCAGGGAGCCGGGGCGCTTCGGGTGGCGCGCGATCTGCACGCGCTGCCAGGGGCCGAGGTTGCTGTACACGTCGCGCTTGGTGGCCTCGAGCTTGGCCTGCATCGAGGTGATTTCCTTGGAAAGGTCGATCTGGTTCTCGCTGGAGCGGTGTTGGAGTGCCTCAAGTTGGCGCGTGAGCTCCAGGAGGGGTTTCTCGAATTCCAGGGTATAGGCGGGCTTTTCCATGTGCGTGAGCGTGAGAGGGTGGCAGCCCCCACCGGGGTGTCAACGGGGTGAGCTTTGAAATAAGGCGGGCGAATCAGCCGCGCAGCTGCTGCAAAAGTTCCTCAAAACGCGGGTGCCCGCGCAGCGACTTGAGGTCCTCGTCGCCCGCCATCCAGCCGTGGTCGTCGTAGCCCAGGGCGATCGCCTCGGCCAGGGTGTCGAGCGCCGGCTTGGGGCGGTTCATGAGGGCGAGGCTGCAGGCAAGGTTGTAGCGCGCCGTGGCGTTCTCGGGACGCAGGCGCACGAGGCGGCGGTCCATCTTCAGGCCGTCCTCGATTCGCCCCTGCTGGGTGTAGAGGCCGCCGAGCAATTCGATGACATCCGCGTAACTCAGGTCGCGTCGCAGGACGGACTCATAAAACGCGGTCTCGAACTGAAGGTCTCGTTTCTTGGGCTGGTGCATCAAAGTCGCGGGGAAGGCTCAACACTTGCGCGGGCAGGAGCCCGTCTGGCGGAAGGCGTTGCAGTGTGCGCTGACTTGGAGGCGTTGTGAAACGGGGGTGAGACCAAGCTTGGAGGAAACCGTGCTGCCGTACCATTCCATGAAGGGGGCGCTGATTTCGAAGATGCGGTTGCAGTCGAGGCAGACGACCTGCGCGACCTGCGTGGAGTTGATGCTCGAGGTGCGGTAGAATTTCTCGCCCTGGCCGATGTCGACCTCGCGCAGCAGGGCGCTCTCGGTCATGATGGGCAGGGTGCGGTACACGGTGGCGCGCGACACGGAGTCGTCGATGGCGCGGGCGTGGGCGAGCAACTGTTCGGCGGTGAAGTGTTCGGCCTGCAGGAAGGCAGCGTCAAAGATGGCCAGGCGTTGGTTGGTCACGCGCAGTCCCTTTTTGACGAGGTATTCCTTGAACTTATCCCTGGCCTCCGAAGTGGTCACGAGCGCCACTGTCATCAGGAGGCGCAGGGGTGTCAATCAGTCTGATGCATGCCAGGCGCCAAGGCTTCGCAATTCGGGTGCGGGGGCCGCAAGCGGGCGGTAGGGCGCCGTGGCGAGCTGCCGGGGCGAGGTGCCGGGGCGAGGTGAGGTGGAGCGGGGCGGGGCGAGACGTCGGGGCGAAGTCTGGTGCGGTGGGGTGGGGCGAGGTGAGGTGGATCGAGGCCTGGAGGGGCGGTCCTGCGCGTGCAGCGCCGCAATGATGCGCCCTACGCCCATTTCAGGGTTGAGCTTGGCCGGAGGAGGGCGAGGGTGGGGGGATGAAGCTCTGGGAAATCAAGGTTGAGATCGCTTTTGCAGGGGCCGAATCGGCCGACAACGTGTTGCTCGCGCTGGGCACCGAGGGTTGGAGCGTATTCGAAGAAGTCATACTCAGGCAGGCCTGGGTGGTGGGCGTGTTTCCCGGCGAGGACGAGGCCGTCGAGGCCTTCGGCGAGCTCGCCCCGCTTCTGGTCGAGGCCGGCGTGAAGTTCATCAGCGACATCG
>JAHFTI010000293.1 GCA_023265535.1 Opitutaceae bacterium | reverse complement strand
CCTCCTACATGCTGGCCACGCAATTCTACACGCTCAAGAATCGTGTGGTCCTCACGGGCGGCATCCGCAAGGACGAGCTGAAGCACTTCGAGGTGCAGGCCGTCCGCGATCCCGTCGCTGAGGCAATCAAGGTCGGCTCCGGCGTCTGGACCCCCGTCGAGCCCGGCAACAACCTTGAATCCCTCAACAAGGGCAACACCTACTCCGTGGGCGGTGTCGTGCACGCCACCAAGTGGCTGTCCCTCTTCGCCAACAGGTCCAGCAGCGTGAACGTGCCCGGCTTCATCCGCACCTTCACGGAGGATCCCTCCCTGCCCAATCCCTCCACCGGCGCACCGGCCCGCGAGGGCGAGACGACCGACTTCGGCCTCAAGGTCGCCCTGCTCAAGGACAAGCTCTTCCTCACCGCCACCAGCTACAAGACCACCGCGAAACGCGACATCGCCTTCTCCGGCTTCCAGGTGGCCAGCAGGTCCAAGACGATCTGGCAGGCCATCGTGGACTCGGGCCTGGCCACGGGAACCGAGCTCACCACCGCCCAAAGCCAGTTGCAGAACGTCGGCGCCGTGCAGGGCTACCTCTTCGACTCCGACTCGAAGGGCTTTGAGTTCGAGGCCGTCGGCGAGCTCGCCAAGGGCTGGTCGATCTCGGTCAACTTCTCCAAGACCGAATCCATCCGCACCAATGTCGCCCCACGCGCACGCGCCTACGTCGACTACTGGAAGAGCACCTGGATGAAGTACAAGGACCTCCAGGTGGCCCAGAACACCAGCCTGGCAGGCGCCGAGTACAAGCCCTACCAGGACTACAACACGCCCGAGGTGATTGCCGCCACCGGCGACTTCACCGCAGGCACCACCGACTCCGTCGGCGAGAACATCGTCGACCTCGAGAAGGCCTTCTTCGACAACCCCTACGTGTATCAGGGAACCCGCTACATCGGCGACAACAAGTACAACCTGAACGTCCGCAGCAAGTACGACTTCTCCTCGGGTCCCCTCAAGGGCTTCTCCGTGGGCGCGGGCGCCAGGATGCGCAAGGGGCGCGTTGCCGGAGCCAAGGTGGACTACACCTTCAAGACCGGCAGCAGTTACACGGACGCCTACAACGGCCGCGAGATCAACAAGGTCGAGCTGGTGGACGCGGTCGACCAGACCATCTACGACCTGCAGCTCTCCTACCGCAGGAACTTCAAGGTTGGCGGCAAGAAGCTGAACTGGTCCATCCAGCTAAACGTCAACAACCTCCTCGATGAGGACGCCCTCATCGTGAACAACCTCCAGGCGGTCACCATGGCACCCATCTCCTACAGGTACCAGGATCCGCGCCAGTTTGTCCTGACGAACACCTTCCAGTTCTGATCACTGGAATGTAGCTAGGGGTTAGCTCAGCCCCTTCCGCCCGCCGCGGAAGGGGTTTTCCGTATCCAGAAACCTACTACTGCCTGAGGGGCCGTCCCGGCCGCGACAGCCGGCCCGCATGCGGTGGCCTCGGTGCCCGTCGCAACCGGCGGGCATGCGAAGGACGGCCTCACTCGCACGGCAGCCTCCCGGGAACGGACCGTCCGCCCGTCCCCTGCAAGCAGCCCAGGCGGAGCACTCGCCCGGGATTAGGTGGCAAGCCCGGGGGGCTTGAAACGGAAAAAGTCGAAACACGCGCTGCCTGCGTCACGGTCCTCACCCACGCAGCAGAGGCCTACACGCGCCCCCATCCAGCCCCCTTCACGCACCAGGAAGGGCTCTGGCACCGTGTTGGCCTCAAGCCCCGGGGACTGCCAGCGGAAGCGGCATTCCGCACTCGCCGACACCTCCACCGCGAGCACCAGGCTGTGCCCTGCCAGCAGGCCGAGGGAACGGATCTCCCCGCCCACCCAATGGACGAGCTCCGCCCCCCCGGAGCAGAGGCGCACGCCCAATGCCGCTGCAGAGGGCCCGCCCACCACGCCCAACAACGCCATCCCACCCATTTGGAGTCCGCTGAAGTCCAGCAGGGTCTCCACCTGGAACCCGCGCGCGGGAAACTTCTGCCCGAGAAAATGGGGCAGCAACCTCAGTTCACGGCCCGCCGCCGGCAGGGCCTTGAGGACCAGCCAGCCGGGCCGACCAGCGAGATCGGCCCAGTCCGGGGAATGGTTGGCCTGCCACTGCCATTGCAGGCCCATCCTCGCTGCTTCAAATTCATCGGAACTCGCCGGTGCGCACGGAGCCCACTGATCGCCCACGTTCGGTTTGCGCCAACGATCGACGGGCTCCCCCACTCCATTGCCGTCTTGGTCCGCTCCGATGAAGGGCCATTCGTCGCGCCACTCGACAGGCTGCAGGTGCATGACACGCCCGAAGGCACCCTGGTCCTGGAAATGGGCGAACCACCACTCACCGTTCGGCAAGTCAACCAAGGCGCCCTGGTGGGGACCGTTGATCCCCGTAGCGCCCCGCTCCAGGACAATTCTCTGCTCATAGGGCCCCCAGATGCTCCTGGAGCGAAAACACACCTGCCAGCCCTGGGGCACACCACCTCCGGGAGCCATGATGTAGTACCAGCCATTCAGCCGGTGCACCTTGGGACCCTCGAGATAGGGATGCTCGGGGGCATCAATCACGATCTCCCCCTCACCCAACAGGCGGGAACAGTCGGGAGCCATGGGGCGCACGTGGATCTTGTCACGCTTCCCCGCCCGTGAATTGGCATAGGCATGGACCAGATAGGCTTTGCCGTCCTCGTCCCAAAAGGGACAGGGATCGATCCAGCCCTTCGCAGCCTGGAGCAGGCGCGGCTCGCTCCACTGCTCCGCGGGGTGCCGGGCGTGGATCACGTAGATCCCCTCATCGGGCATCGGAAAGAAAATCCAGAAGAGGCCGTCGTGGAATCGCAGGGAGGGAGCCCAGATTCCACACCCGGGCCGCACCTGGTCGTAACTTGCCTCCGGGAGTGTGCGCACGGCGTGATTGATCAGGCTCCAGTTGACGAGGTCCCGGGAGTGCAGCACGGGAATGCCCGGCGTGCAGGTGAAGCTCGAGGAGATCAGGAAAAAGTCGTCCCCATGCCGGATGATATCCGGATCGGAATAGTCCGCCTGCAGGACGGGATTGCGATAGTGGCCATCGCCCTGATCGGGCAGCCAGGGTTGGAAGCTGAGGGAGTTCATGGGGTCTTGGAAGAAGGTTCGCCAGGGAGAATGAGGGTCCTTCCGGAGGGCTCCCTCCTGAATTCATAGTGGTCCGTCCTGCCTGCATGGGAGAGGGTCAGGACCGAGTGATCCTTGTTCCACCGTGTCACCGGCATGGCCTCCCCCTGCCTGAAGGGAAAGAGGAGGATCTTGAAACGGGGTGAAAGGGAACGGCTGGGAATCACCAGTCGCTTGTCCAGCCCGAAGCTTCGCGAGACCGGCGCACCGGCCTCCCTGGGTTCAGGCTCGAGCGTGTCCTTCCGTTCGAAGGTCTCGAGCCGCAGCGAAGGGCGTGTGGGGGCGTCGCTCTCGCCCGCAGGATCAGCCAGGTCGAGCACCCGCACCAGCAGTAGCCGGGCACCCTTGGGCGGCAGGGGAAGGCCGTTCGCATCACGCTGCGTCGAGCTGTCGCAGAGCACCACCTCCCTGTCCTTCAGGGAGGCAAGCTCCGTGTCGGGTCCGGTCTGCATGAGCCATTCATACAGGTGCTCGGCGTCATCCTTCTGGACATCGTCAACGACGAGCAGGTAAGGGTGCGGTCCCTTGTTGAAGACAATGCTGCGGAACGAGTGCCTGAGAGGGTTGTAGGGCAGGCGTCTCGGCCAGGCATCCTCGTCCCAAAGACGAGGGTCGCCCTTCTCGAAGCCTTTCCAAAAGGCGACCACCCCAGGACGGGGATCGAGCTCTGCCTGGACCCCCGCATACCTCCGCCCGAAACGGGTCGCCTCGGCGACATAGCCTGCCCAGCGCGGGAGGGAAAAGCGCCCAAACTCACCGGGCTTCTCTGTGACGATCTGCTTCGGCCAGAACCAGGAATAGTTGTCGGTGCTGTCACAGCTCGCGACCACAAGCCCGCCCTTCTCCTGCCAGCCCAGCCAGCGCCCGGGGCCAGGCCAGTACCCCTGGCCGCGCCCATCGATCAGGATGCCGTTGTGATGGCGTGTCTCCACCGAGCGGAAGTTCTCCTTCGCCCAGGTGCGCCCGAGTGCGGCAAAGGTGAAGTTGCCACGGTCGGCATGCTCATGGCTGGCGCCCACCGAATCGGTCCTGCACTCAAACTGCACCAGGGCCGCCTCGGGAGTCCAGCCGCTGCGGGCAATGAGGGAACTGCGCTCGTCGGAAAACCAGGTCGTCGGCATCCCCTCGGGAAGACCGGACCAGGGCCCCACCTTGGCGCCCTTCTCCAGCTCAGGATCGTCGGAAGCCCAAAGCAGTGGCTCGATGATGTGGGCCTTGGAGCTGAAGGCCTCCCGGCCCGCCTCCCTGACATAGGCGCGCCACAGCACCTGCGTCCTGGCGTCCCCGGGGAAAAAGTGGCGCCACAGGGAAACGGTCCACAGACCCGGTCCCCTGTCCCCGCCATCGCCGTGGCTGGTCCAATGGGAACCCGCCGGCTCCAGGCAATGGAGATACCAGTCGAGCATGGCCCGGTGATGCGGGTGCCCGAGGAGGTTTTCCCCGCGCCGTGCCGCCGCGACACAGAAGGGGTCGCTCCAGACAAAGCCGAAACCGGTGTAACCCACGGCCTCGGTGGACATGCCGTCCGCATCCACGCCGTGCGTGAAGTAGTCGCGGGCAATCTGTACTCCCAGGCTGAATACACGTGGATCATAGCCCTCCTCCCCCTCGATGGAGAGGGCAAGCAGGGGCTGCTGAAGCCCCACGGCAATCCAGTTCCAGTTCCTGAAGTGCCGCGGAAGCCGGGCGCCCATCCAGATGCGTCCCTGGGTGGCCCGCGCTATCAGCGCACGCACCACATCCCGCTGTTCCCCGGTCATGAAGCCGTGGGCAAAGTCATAGCCATACCCCAGCAGGTGTCCTCCCACGACATCCCTCGGATCCGCATCGAGCAGCACATCCCCGCTCTTCGCGGCAGGCCCCTTGGCACGCCAGAGATCGTCATTGAGCGGACCTTCAAGGCAGCGTTCCAGGGCGGGCCGGTAAAGACGGGCATAGGTGGCCAACGCCGTGGCAACCGCCCGGCCCCGTTCCTGGTCCTCCATGAGCATCGCCTCGAAGGCTTCCATCACCAGGGCATACAGATAGGGTTGGTAGTGGCCCACGGGCGCCGGCAGCCCCTTGTGTTCGGTGATCATGCGCCGCGCCCCAGCCTCGTCCCCTGTCGAAAGCAGGGCGTAAAGTGCCGTGCCCCAATAGGCGGGACGATGGAGCGACTCTGCGATGCGTTCTCGCAGGGTCTGATGAAGCGCCCGGCCCACGTTTGTCCCAGCCAGGCGGCGGCGCAGGTCCGGAAGGTCCTCGGGGCCGAGCAGCACCCTGGGATGAACACCGGGGGCGGGCACCTGGCCGAGCCTGCCTTTCTCAAACCCCGTGAGATCGCCCGTCCTCAACGCACCCGCCGAGCTCCTCCACTTGTGCGCCGCATCCAGCACCTGCTCGGCAGTTTCCTCGCCAGGAAGGCAGCGCGCGACAGGAGTGGCTGGGCCCTCCGCCAAGCCTGTGGACGAGGCAAGGCTCAGGAAAAGGGCAAGAAGGGGAGCAGCGGGGCATTTCATGGGGAGGCGGGGAAATCGCAAAGGCGGGGAGGGGCCGGATATCCTTCTAGAGGATCAGGGCGGAAAAATCCTTGTCATGCTCAGTTGACGTGCAGCAACCCCGCGCCCGGAGGCGCCCAAGACAGGGCTCCCGGCCGGCGTCACGCCTGTCCTTTCGGAGCCAAGCCGGAAACGGGCAGGTGGACGTAAACACCCTGGCCGTTTGCAGGGCAGGA